>NZ_JAUBVX010000046.1:0-53017 GCF_036706065.1 Microcoleus sp. A2-C3
TTTTGAGTAACAGCTTGCCTGCTCTTCAAAGCCAGCTACTTTTAGCTGCGACTATTTTTTAGTCTAAACTACAGTCAATAAATCAGCCAGATAGACCACAATTAAAAGGGTTATTATTGAGGAATTTAATCCCACTAATAACCCTTTTAATTCAGTCAGTTTGAATTAAATTAAAAGGCAAATTCTGCAATTGAAAATTCACCCAAGCAGCCGCCGCCACTCCCGATCGCAAAGCAGCATCAATTTGACCATCCCCGCACAAATCCCCCGCACAAACCAGCGGCAAAGTCCCCTCAGCGGGCAAACAAGAAACAGGCAAAGGATTTCGACAAAAAGCATAGCGCCAGCGGTGAACCTGCAACCATTCCGGCTGATTCAGCCAAGGCATTAAATGTTCAGAAGTGCGATCGAGCAATTCTTGACCGATAATATTTAAATCAGTAGCTTCTAAATAGCGATCGGCAAAATTAGCAGTGCTGTGAACCACAAACACAGGCTGCTGCGGATCGAATCGCTTGCTGCTGTCGAGGCCAACCCAAGCTAAATCAGAATCATCGGGAAAAGAAACCGATTTCCACTGCGGATTGAGATTGCTCAACTCTGAATTTCGTTCCGCAGGATAGCCAGCCATAACTGTAATGCAAGGGTCATATTCTACAGAACGCAATTTGTCAATAAAATCTGGCGACAAACCGATTTCCGAATCCAAAAACATTAAAGCTTGAGGAGCAGGAATTGCTACAACCACAGCCTTAGCAATCAATTCTTGAGGTATCTCTAAATTGTCGTCGGTAACTTCTAGGGAAAGTTGCCACAATTGGTGATCTGTAGCAGACATAGCTTGGACTCGACGGCCATACCAAATGTCTAAATCCTCAGCCAGATACTTACCGACAGCATTCATCCCAGCAGGTGCGACATAACAGGAAGTGGGAATCGATAAAATTTCTCCTTGTCGGAATTCTCCCACACTATCCGTCCAGAGTTTCAGAATGTGGCGATCGAGCAAAACCTCAATTAACCCCTGCACCGCATCTCCCTGCGGCTCCAAATAGCGAGCCCCGTGATCTGCCCTAGTGCCGTGCACACGGCGAGTAGCGACTCGTCCGCCGGGGCCGCGAGATTTCTCCACAACTACCACAGAATAGCCCGCGAGGCGCAACTGCCGAACACAAATCAGCCCCGCCATCCCCGCACCGATGACCGCAACATCGAACATAGTTTAAATTTCAGTTGTTTAGATTTAGTTGAGTCTTGGATACATCAATGCCCAATAAACCTGGTTTTCTACCACACTTAAAGGCCTTAATGCACTTTTTTTGTTTAGGAAAACCAGTTTCTGCGTCCATGACTATAGTTATCAGCTTGAAACTAGATATCAAGACGCGGAATTTTTAGACCAGGTTTTGGCGAACAAAAAACCTTTAGCAAACCCCTAAACTTGGAGTTAGTTTGCGATAGCAACGAGCCGTGATTAAGTGAGGATGAAAAACTTCGATAAAATTAGACTGAAGTTTATAAAAAAATGTGTCTATTGCTTCCCGATCTTCTAGGTGAAAAGGAAATTCTTGATTAAAACCTTTGAAAAAATACCAATTAAGGATCAGTTGTCCTGACGGGGACAGCATCTTGTGAAAATCCAACAACTGCTGACTGGGATTTGGTAAATGTTCAATCACATCTAAACAAATAATCGTATCAAAAACTTCCGTGGGGGATATTTCCAGACAACAGGAAATTTTGTCACTCAATCCTAACTTAGCAGCTCGGCTTTGAACTAAATTGCAATTTATGGGGTTAATATCGCAATAAACTACTTGTTCTACTTCAGGGCAAAGGGCGGCTGCAATAGCATGAGTTCCAATACCGCCGCCAAAATCTAATACCCGACCGCGAGCGATATCGGAGATCAATGTTAAAGTACCTCCTATGTACTCCTGACTTGACAAATGCCAAGCCCCAAGATCGAACAGGTAAGCTTCTCCTACTCGATCGCGATAAAACTCGCTAGCTTCTTCCCAGTCAAAATCCCGATGACCTAGTTCTGCCAAGGATTGTTGACTAAATTCCATCCTTTGTTCAATTGCTTCTGCATCTAAGTTTAAAAAATCCTGTAGATGCTGCTTTAAACTGAAAGCATCTTGCCAATATCCCTGTAAAAAAGACGGTGCGACAGCAGAAGACATAATTTACTAGCTCACAAAAAATCCCCATCTATTATATGATTAACTGACATTCTTTTACAGAAACACACTCCCCACAAAATCCTTCGTTGATAACTAATAAAATAGTGTGGGTTCACGGTGAATTTGGGAGTCCTGAAGAGGCTGGGTTGTAGCTAGCCAGAGGCTGTGCTGCTATGGGGGTTTGGGTGACAAAGCCGATCGATAAATGTTGAGTTGAAAACGAATGATCTCGATCGCGATCGCAAAATCTACGCACAAAAACTAAAGCTTTCCGGGTTCCGCAAGCGGGGCGATGGCTGTAACGATGTTTTTTTGTACAAAAAGCAGGTTTCTGTGCAAGTCCTAATTCTGCCTTGATGCCGAATGCTTTGCCTGCGATCGGCGATCGCCCGTCGCGCCAGGTAGTAGAATAGGGAACAGCACGAATCTACAGGTAAGATTAGTTGAAAAAAAAATGTAGCGCTCGGCAAGTTCCAAAGTGCGCTACTCAGCGACAATCTAAATCTAAAATCTAAAATGGTATATGGGAGGGCAAAATCTTGGACGAACTAAGAGCAGCACTAGAATTGACAACAGAAGAAGAATTGCAGCAACTAACCGAACTGTTGTTTAGCCGCAAGTTTAACCCTTTAGATTACGTGCAAACCCCCGCACCGATAGACGTACAAAGTCGCGATCGCGAAGCATGGCTAGACGCCGTAGAACAGCGGTTTCGGTATCTTGCGGCCGACGGGTTGACGGTACTCAGAGGGCGAACCGAACAAGTAACTTACAGACAAGCACTAATTCAAGTTTGCCGCTATCTCAAAATCCCTTATCCCAAACAATTGTCAACCACCGACTTAGAAGCCGAAGTATTTCTGCACTTAATGGGCCGCGCGTGGAAGCGTTTGCCGGCAGATGAACAGCAAGCGCTGACAGTGCGCGTACAGCGAGCAATTGTTGATTCTAAACTCTCTGAACCCTTGCCAATTTCTGCTGAAAAAGACCCGCTGGGTTTGCTGTTCAAAGGTGGTAGCGCTTTAGCTGTGAGTTCCATCTTAAAACCCATGTTGCTGAAAGTGATGGCGAATCAATTTGCGCTGCATTTTGCCACCTATCAAATGGCCAGACAAGGAGTGCTTGCAGGGACTGTAACCGCAGCAACCCAGTTTCAAAATTATGTCGCAATTCAGACGGCGCGGCGCGGTATGGCCGTGAGTGCGGCTCGTTACGGTGCGACGCGGAGCGTGTTTTCGTTGCTCGGCCCGGTGATGTGGACTTGGTTTTTAGCGGATTTGGGTTGGCGATCGATTTCCACGAACTACGGGCGCATTATCCCGACCATTTTTGCCTTGGCTCAAATTCGATTAACGCGATCGGAATGCGCTTGGGAATTAGCTTAACAATTTTAGATTTTAGATTTTAGGTTTGGAGTGTGAGTGAATATCGAAAATCGGTTTAAATTAGCTGCCAAACAGACAGCCAAAAATCTTAAGTCTCGCCTGCAAAAACATCCCGATCGCCAACTGCAAATCCCTTGGAATTGCACTCAATTGGGGACGCTAATTTTTCCGATAGTTCCGATTTTGGGAGCATTAGGTTTATTCCTGGGATTGGCGGGCACTTGGAAGCAAAAGTTCCGCCAAATTAGCCGCCGCCCGCTGCATCGAGGATTCGCAATTCTGAGCGCACTGCTAGTCATCACTGTGGTTTTTGCCAACAACCGCATTGAGGCTGTTTTAGGCTTGTTTAATTTCTTACCATATTTCATATTGTTTGCTGCTTTCAGCAGTTTAATTCAAACTCCGGCTCAGTTGCGACAATTGTCTTGGATGATTGTAATTAGTTCAATTCCCGTGATAATTTTGGGTTTGGGACAGCAATTTTTAGGTTGGAGTGGCATCGATCAATTGCAGCCTGTTTTTGGCTGGGTACTAGAACCTAAAGGCAATCCCCCTGGCCGCATGGCTTCTGTATTTATGTATGCTAATATTTTAGCTTGCTATCTGACAATTGCTTTTATTTTAACACTGGGATTGTTGATGGAAGAAGGGTTCAGAAGGAAGAAGGAAGAAGGAAGAAGGAAGAAGGAAGAAAGAGGGAATAAGGAAATAATTAATCAATTCCCAATTACCGATTCCCAATTACCAATGCCCAATGCCCAATGCCCAATGCCCAATGCCCAATTCCTATTTTTAAGTTTGGCTGTGCTGGGAAATGCTGTTGCTTTGATTTTTACTAATTCTAGAAATGCGTGGGGATTGGCCGTTTTAGCAGTTTTGGCTTTTGCATTTTATGCGGGTTATAAAAAAATATTAGCTGCGGTATTTAGTGGGGTTGGTGCAGTGTTTTTGTCGGCGTTTGGGCCGGAACCGCTGCGGCAATATTTACGAAGAATTATCCCGGCTTTTTTCTGGGCCAGACTTACCGATGAGATGTTTCCAAATCGGCCGACTGCTACTTTGAGAACTACTCAGTGGGAGTTTGCTTGGTCGATGACTCAGCAGCGTCCTTGGACTGGTTGGGGACTGCGAAATTTTACCTCTCTCTATCAAACTCAAATGCACGAATGGCTTGGTCATCCTCACAGTTTGATATTGATGCTGACTGCGGAAAATGGAATACCCGCAACGCTTTTATTTTTGGGTTTAGTTGGCTGGGTTTTGGCTAGAGGTGTTTTGTTGTTGATGAATTGGCCTGTTTCTGCGGCGGACATCCAACAAGAGCAAATAGCAACAGAGGAAGTAGGGGAAAATGCTTTATTGCTCAATCAAAACTCTCTAGTAATTAGCACAACTCAGGTATTTTGTCAAGAAAAACAAGCGGACGATCGCCTAATTTTCTTCAGTTATTTATTAGCCTTCGCCGCCTGTACGCTGTTTAACACTGTAGACGTGACGCTGTTTGATTTCCGAGTCAATACAATAAGCTGGTTGCTGTTAGCGGCGATTTGCGGTGTTGGCGATCGGGCATCGGGAATTGGGCATCGGGCATAGGGTATTGGTTATTGGTTATTAGAGCGAACAACCAACAACCAACGAATAACTAATGACTAATGACTAATGACTAATGACTAATGATTAATGACTAATGACTAATGACTAATGACTAATGACTTCCTTTATTCCACCGTCACCGACTTCGCCAAATTGCGCGGCTGATCCACATCCAAACCCCGACGCGCTGCAATGTGATAGGCCAACAATTGCAGCGGAATCACTGTCACAATCGGCGACAACAATTCATCCACCAAAGGCACCGGCAAAACGTGGTCAAAAATATCGGCTTCCGCTTCGCCCTGCTTCGGGGTAACGCCAATTAAACGGGCGTCGCGCGCCTTGGCTTCCTGAGCGTTGGAAAGGACTTTTTCGTAGACGCTTCCGGGCATCGCGATCGCCACTACAGGCACTTTAGCATCCAAAAGGGCGATCGGGCCGTGTTTCATTTCTCCCGCCGGATATCCTTCAGCGTGAATGTAGCTAATTTCCTTCAATTTCAGCGCCCCTTCCAAAGCAATCGGAAAGTTAATTCCCCGCCCCAAAAATATAAAATCTTGGGTTTCGGTAAACTGGTGGGACAATTCCTCCACATACTGTTCTTGAATCTCCAAAAACTTCTCAATTTGGCCGGGCAAATGGCGTAAACCAGCAATAATTTCTGCCAATCTCTCGGTGCTGATTGTTTGCCGCTGGTGTGCCAAATCCAAAGCTAAGAAATAGAAAGCCATCAACTGACTGACAAAAGTCTTAGTTGCAGCCACGCCGATTTCTATACCAGCGTGGGTATTTATGACGTGCGGCATCATGTGGGCGATCGAGCTTTCTGTCCTGTTAGTAATGCCCAACATTCGCGATCGAAATTTATCGGTAAAACCCGCGCGGCGCTGCTGTTCCATCCCCAAAGCAGCCAACGTGTCCGCCGTTTCTCCCGACTGAGTTACCCCAATAATTAAAGTATTTGCTGTTAGTGGCGCCGGTGCGTAACGGTACTCAGAAGCGTACTGCACCGCAGTAGGAATATTCGCTAACTGTTCCAACAAATATTTGCCAATTAGCGAGGCGTGCCAGCTCGTTCCGCAGGCGAGAATTGAAATTTGTTCGACATCGGCGCAAAGTTCATCTGGCAAGTTGAGATTGATGGGAGAGCGCAGATTTCCCGGCTGCCAATCGCTGTCTAAATAAGCATCCAAACAAGCTCGGACTACGGCAGGCTGTTCGTAAATCTCCTTGTGCATGAAGTGTTTGAAGCCTTGTTTTTCGACTAAAACCGGACTCCAACCAAGGATGCGCGGGCTTTTTTTGAGCCTTTCCCCTGTAAAATTGTAAACTTCGACTCCCATCGGAGTTAGCCTAGCCAATTCGCCATTTTCTAAAGATAAAACGGCGCGGGTGTGAGATATTAAGGCTGGCGTGTCGGAAGCGCAGAAAAATTCGCCGGCACCAAACCCAATCACCAAAGGAGCTTGCTGTCTGGCAAGAATTATTTCGTCTGGAAAGTCGGCGCAAATAACGGCGATCGCAAAAGCTCCTTCTAACCGATTTACAGCCTTAGAAACCACTTCCAAAAACGACAAATCTGCAAGTTCATCGGCTGTTTGATCTTTTCCTTCTTCCTTCTTCCTTCTTCCTTCTTCCTTCTTCCTTCTTCCTTCTGCAAAAAATTCAGCGATTAAATGAGGAATAACTTCTGTATCCGTATCCGAGACAAATTTATGTCCCTTCGCTGTCAATTCTTGCCGCAACTCGCGATAATTTTCGACAATTCCATTTTGAACTACGGCAATTCGCCCGCTATTATCCATGTGAGGATGAGCGTTATATTCCTCTGGTTTGCCGTGAGTTGCCCAGCGGGTGTGCCCGATGCCGATGGGAGCCGGAGAGTCTATCTCTGCTAGCTTTTCCCGGAGGTTGTGCAATTTGCCCTTGGCTCGGATGCAGGTAATTTCTCCTTCGGAGATGGTAGCGAGGCCCGCTGAATCGTAGCCCCGGTATTCTAGTTTCTCCAATCCTGCTAGCAAAATCTCGCTTGCTGCTTGCGTGCCGATATAGCCAACGATTCCGCACATTTAAGATAAAACTCCTGCTTAGCGATCGTAATTAAAACCCAGTTTTATTATTGAGGACTTATGGGCGATCTGCCAAAAACCTGTTTTTTTTGCTGACTCTTGGTGACTCCACAGACGATTTTTGGTAGAAAAACCAGGTTTCTGGGTAAGTCGTAAATCGAGATTAACCCAGAAAATCTATTTTTAGGGCAAGCTCCATCTTACACAAAGGCCTAGTCCCGCTGGCTGGATGTCGCAGCAAAAAGAGAGGGGGCAATTTAATCGCCCCCTCTCTTGTGCCGGTAATTCGATCGACAATTCGATCGATATTTAGTAAGCTAGACCCATACTGCGAGTGGTTTCGGCTCCCAGGTAAACCCGGATGCTCAGAAAATCGGTAGGACAAGCTGTTTCGCAACGTTTGCAACCTACACAGTCTTCTGTGCGGGGAGAGGAGGCAATCTGAGCTGCTTTGCAGCCATCCCAGGGCACCATCTCCAAAACGTCAGTCGGACAAGCGCGGACGCACTGAGTGCAGCCGATGCAGGTATCGTAAATTTTGACTGAATGAGACATTGAATAAAGGCTCCCAACGAGTCACTAAAAATTTGCTGATTCTGTGAGTTAAAAGATTTGACGGCTTGATGCCACCGCTATAACCTGCACAGAGAATTAAAGGCTAGTCTACCGCAGTGGCTGGAAGCACTTCGCCAAAAAGCGACAAAACTTCACAGTTATTCACGCTTCCACTCCCATAGAAGTAGCTTGAAGAGCGCTGTCCCGACTCGGATACGCGACTGGGGACAGCACTAGGGTATGATTTCGATCGCCGGATTCGGTCTTAACGCGAGATCCCGATGGCACTAGGGTATGATTTCGATCCGCCGGATTGGATCTGAGCAAAAACTCAAATTCTGACTGCAAAACCGCGCCAATCGATCGACTCAAAGCCGAATTCGTCGAAACTTGTATCCGTTTTTAGGCGGACTCGGCGGAAACAGTGGCTTTTGTGCAGATAAAAAACCGCAAACTGACTAATATCAACGGCAAGATATTGTTTGATGCAAACAGTCCATTTGTAATGGCATAAACCTTGAAGCCTTGAGACTCTACACTCGCAATTTGCAAGCATTGCTTACCGCTACATGAGCTATTAGAGGAATTTTACCCGTTTGTCAATCTACTTTACGCTGTGAGGCAATGAAGGGAGATCGGGGAGCCAAGAAGAAACCCACGAGACTAGCAAATAGAATCGGTGTAAAAGTGCTTAACCCTGTCAACTTCGCGAGAAGCAGAGTTGTACTAATTGGAGTGCGAGTAACCGTTGAATTAAGAGCCGCCATTACACAAATCATTGCCAAAGTCTCATTCGATCCGACGGGATTAATGATAGTGATTGCCTTTCCCAAACAGGCTCCTATAAAAAATAGCGGAATGATTATTCCCCCTCGCCAGCCCCCATTGATAGTCACACTAATGGCCAATACTTTAACAACAACTAAAGTCAAGAGAAATGCAAAAGAAAATTTTCCATCAACAATTTTTTCAATTTGATGTTCCCCAAAGAAACGAGTGAGCGGAAAGTAAGCTGATAAACCACCAAGTGCTAGTCCGGCTAAAGTAGTTCGCACATAAATGGGACTGTGTATCGAATCAAACAACCGACCAACACCGCGAAATATAGCGATAAAAAACCATCCCATAATCGCCCCTACGATTCCATAAGCAATCGCTGCGCCAAAGTCATAAAGGCTTTCCACATTGTACTGAGGAAAATTCCATGTAGGCCCAAGCCCAAGCTGAGTAATTGCGACAAAGATGGTGTAACTTGCACAACTTGCCACTACCGCAGGCAATATTGCTTCAAAATACTCTACAACATTCTGATGATGCAGGATTTCTAAAGCAAAAAAAGTACCGCCTAAAGGAGCACCGAACAAAACTGTAAAACCAGATGCCATACCAGCAAGACTCAAAGTTCGTAGTGCTTCTCCGCTTAATTTAAAGCGATCGGCTAACCAGGTACCAATTGAACCTGTGACTTGCACCATTGGTGATTCTGGGCCCGCACTGCCTCCACTGGCAATACTGATTAGCGACGACAGAATCATCGAAGGATTTTCATTCATTGGTAATCGCCCACCCTTGAGATGAATATTGTCAATAATCAACCCAATTTCTCCAGGATTTCCCAGCCAATGAATGATCAAACCGATGAGCAAACCAGCAAGGGGCATGACGATTAGTAGAGAAACTCCACTAAAATTTTCAAATCCCCGCATCAGGTAAGACAAACATATCCAATAACTTGCAGCAAATAAACCACAAATTATTCCTAGCATTGCCCATATTAATACCGAACGTGTGAGATTTATTGGGTTTCGTTTCATTGTTTTTTCTTTGTCTCTAACTAGGAAGTTAGGAAGTATTAAAACTATTTTGTATAATAGTATACAGCTTTTGTGGTCTGCATATGAATCTAACCACCACACTTGCTTTTGAGTGTCAATCTGGCGATCGAATGCGCTCTAGCAATCGCAGTCGCACAAGGGCTTGTAAGGGAACTGAGGCATGGTCGATCGCTCAGTTCGATCGCGCGTGCGTCCTGGTGTCCGCAATCCCGGAGCGGACACCAAAACGCACGCGCGAACCAATCGCGAGATCTGTCAATTGACAGAACATGATATTAAACGCACTTCAACTCTTAGCGGTGTCAATATAGCAATCCTTGCAGGATTTACTCGTTACCAAGAAGAGCCTGGTAACGAGTAGCTAGTAGTCCCACAAATCCTGCAAGGATTGCTATATAAGTCCTAAATTACTCATAACTAAAAATCCCAGCATACCCGATTTTTCGCTCGAAAGGCTATATATCTGCTGCATTCCCAAGCTCTAAATTCCTGAAATCATCTGCGTTGATCTGTGTTTATCTGCCTGAAATCTGCGGTTAAAAGTCATTACTACAAAACCGCGCCAATCGATCGACTAAAAGCCTAATTTTTCTAACACCGGCTTAGTGGAAACAATATGCCGATCGAGTCCCAGTTTTTTGGGCTCCACACCCAAAGCCAAAGCCACCAATTGCGGCAAATGCAGCACCGGCAAACCCAATTTGCGATCGATCGCTTTTTCCACCTCCGGCTGCCGCGAATCCAAATTTAAATGACAAAGCGGACAAGGAGTTACCATACAATCAGCGCCATTGTCAAGAGCATCTTGAATATGTTTTCCAGCCATCTGAAAAGATTGGTTAGTGGCATAACTCGCCAGCGGCCAGCCGCAGCACTGCGTCCGCCCTCGATAGTAAACGGGAGTTGCGCCGATCGCCCGAAACACATTTTCCATCGATTCAGGTTGGTGCGGGTCATCGTAAAGCAGCTTATCCTGAGCTCGCAGCAGATAGCATCCGTAAAAAGAGGCGCACTTCAAACCGGAAAGCTTGCGGGTGACTCGCTTCTGCACTTCCTCCAGGCCGTAATCTGCAACGATCGCCCACAATAGATGTTTCACCTCGGTAGTGCCTTGGTAAGGCGAACAGCCTTGTTTTTCCAGCAAACCGTTGACTTTTTCGAGGTAAGGTCGATCGGTCTTTTGGGATTCCTTGAGGCGATCGTCCACATGACCAATTACGCCTTGACAAGTGCTGCAATGCGTCAGCAAAGGCAGATTCAGTTGCTCAGCCAAGGCAATATTGCGGGCGTTGACAGTATCTTCGAGCAACTGCGAATCTTCCTTAAAAGTACCAGAACCGCAGCAGGAAGCTTTTTTGAGTTCCACCAGTTCAATGCCCAAAGCTTGAGTTAGCGCCATTGTAGACAGGTAAAGTTCGCGGGCCGCCCCTTGGGCTACGCAACCGGGAAAATAAGCATATTTGAGAGTTTGGGATGGCATAGTCGTTTTTTGTGGGAGACAAGGTTCAGGACAATGGACAAGAGCGATCCTCTTCGAGGGCTGCGCTAACGGATTTCATCTCTATAATTACCGTATCAGAGCCTAGCTAGCGGTGAATTGTCAGCTTTTCTCAAGAATTTTGAGACCGATTCACCCAAAAAATGCAACTGTATAAAAACTTAAAACCCATATCCAGCAAGTAATCCCAATCTCAAATCTCAAATCTCAAATGGTATGAGTAAGTTGCTACTACATTGAAATTGTATATTTCGATGACTTGAGCAAAAATCCTCTTCCCATCTCCCAATCTCCCAATCTCCCCCTCTCCCAATCTCCCAATCTCCCAATCTCCCCCTCTCCCAATCTCCCCCTCTCCCAATCTCCCCATCTCCCCCTCTCCCCCTCTCCCCATCTCCATCTCCCCCTCTCCCCATCTCCCCATCTCCCCCTCTGCCTCGTGTCACTTAGAAAAGCGGCAAGCCTTTTTCTTGCAGATCCCCCTTTCGGATAAGATTAGATACGCAGCAACCAATGAGGACACGATGTTATGAGTCAAGACGACATTTTTGCCAGAGTCAAGAAAATTGTGGCCGATCAACTCGAAGTCGATCCGAGCGAAGTCAAGCCCGAAGCCAACTTTGCTAACGATTTAGGAGCAGACTCCTTAGATACAGTAGAGTTGGTCATGGCCTTGGAAGAAGAGTTTGATATTGAAATTCCCGACGAAGACGCCGAAAAAATTACCACGGTTCAAGCTTCTGTAGATTTCATCAGCGAGAAACTTGCAGCTCCAAAAGCATAAAATACCTCTCTTTTCCCCTAAGAGGAGAAAAGTTAAAAAACTAACAACTCCTCTTTTGTTCTGCGTTCTGGGTGTTTAATTTTTTGAAACTGAAATCATGACAAATTTAGAGCGTAAGCGCGTTGTTATCACTGGTCTCGGCGCGATTACACCGATCGGCAATACCTTGTCTGAATATTGGGACGGGTTGCTTGCTGGGAAGAATGGCATCGGCCCGATCACCTTATTCGATGCGTCGCGGCACGACTGCCGGATTGCTGGAGAGGTAAAGGGTTACGACCCACACGACTATTTAGAGCGCAAAGAAGCAAAGCGGATGGATCGCTTTGCTCAATTTGGGGTGTCAGCGAGCAAACAAGCTCTAGCTGATGCAAAGTTTGAGATTAATGACCTGAACGCAGAACAGGTGGGTGTCATTCTTGGCACCGGCATTGGCGGCCTCAAGGTTTTAGAAGACCAGCAAGAAATCTATCTGAATCGCGGCCCCGATCGATGCAGCCCGTTTATGATTCCGATGATGATTGCGAATATGGCCGCAGGCCTGACAGCGATTCACACTGGCGCCAAGGGGCCGAACTCTTGCACGGTGACGGCTTGTGCTGCGGGGTCAAATGCGGTGGGCGATGCGTTTCGCATGGTTCAGGGAGGTTACGCGCAAGCGATGATTTGCGGGGGTACGGAAGCTGCGGTGACACCTTTGTGTGTAGCAGGTTTTGCTGCGGCGAGGGCGCTTTCGACTCGTAATGATGACCCGACTCATGCTTGCCGTCCGTTCGATCGCGATCGTGACGGTTTTGTCGTCGGCGAAGGTGCTGGCATTCTGATTTTAGAAGAAATGGAATACGCTTTGGCACGCGGCGCCAGAATTTACGCAGAAATCGTCGGCTACGGTTTAACCTGCGATGCGTATCACATGACATCCCCAGTACCGGGGGGTGAGGGTGCGTCGCGGGCGATCGCTTTAGCGCTCAAGGATGGCGGTTTAACGCCGGATATGGTGAGCTATATCAATGCTCACGGCACGAGCACGCTTCCCAACGATTCTACGGAAACGAATGCGATTAAAAAGACCTTGGGCGAAAGCGCTTACAAAGTAGCAATTAGTTCTACCAAGTCAATGACTGGTCATCTGTTGGGCGGTTCTGGGGGAATTGAAGCGGTGGCGACGGTAATGGCGATCGCCAATGACAAAATCCCACCGACAATCAATCTGGAGAATCCCGATCCTGAGTGCGATTTGGACTATGTTCCGCATACAAGTCGCGATCTAAAAGTTGATGTAGCGCTGTCCAATTCCTTTGGATTTGGCGGCCACAACGTGACGCTGGCCTTCAAAAAGTTTGTTCCGTAACCGGAAGTCAGAAACTCGCAAGTTAGAAGGTGAAAATTCAAGTTTTCACCTTCTGATTTTTTTAGATCAATTTTAAATTGGGCGCAGTGCGACGAAGAAACCGGGTTTGTTACCAAATCTGCTGGCTACAGCGAATTATTTTCGTCAAAAACCCGGTTTCTGGCCACCCGTGCGTAAGTCATAAATTTGTTGGCATTGGCGGGATATGATTGAGATTACTGCTGAGCAAATACTGCAAATCAAGGCTATTGTCGATCGTTATGAAAACTTTAAATGTGTTGAGTGCGCCACCAATATCAAAGATTACTTGATAAGTCAAGGAATTCATGGAAAGCGCATAAAACTGTACACAGGAGAGGCAATAGGTTGGAACGGCAACATTTATGATGATAGCGTGCCGGGAGAGGCTATTTCAGTAAATGGTCGTCACGAAGGAATCGCTATTGTTATCAACAATGTTGAAACAGTTTTTGACAATCATCACTCTGACGGACTTACGAGAGATGAATGGATAGCAAATCTACAGTTTCATGATAAAATATTGAATAATAAGCAGTTTCAAACAAAGGAGGAAGAGTTCTAAATGGAAACCAGTGTAAAAACAGAAGTTGGTAATCACAAGCCTGAAGTCGAATCAGAATATTTATTGGACTTACTGCAAAGAATTAAACAGAGACCTGGTATGTACTTGGGCAAGTGTTCCATTACCCGCCTGCGTGCATTTTTAGATGGATACGGTATGGCTAGAGCAGAACTTGATGTGCCAAGAAGTCAACAAGAACATGATTTAAACGGATTTCAAGAGTGGATACAAGAAAGATATCAAATTACGTCAACTCACGGATGGGACAGTATAATTCTCTTCTTTTCTGTTGATGAAAAAGATGCCCTCGATAAATTTTTCAAACTATTGGAAGAATTTCTCGATCTGGCTAAGATTGCTGAGGACAAGCACAATTAGTATAGATGTCTCAAATCCTCACTTCACAATCCCTAGAGCTAGATTTCACCTTATTTCTCGGAAGTAATTGCCGAGATCGAATATTTATTACCCGCTAAGCTAGGAAATTTAACAGAAAACCCTTGCACATTTTCCTGATTCAAATTAGCAGCGTAATATTGCTTAATTTTGTCAAAAGTCAACTCGCCTTCTGTCAAATCATTTGTATAAGCTGTTTCAAGTTCCCTCATATACCCCAAAGCTGCTGCAAAGCCTTCAGGATCTTTCTCTGCCTCAATTTGAACAGATAAAGGATTTCCTGAATCGTTTTCGTAAAGTAAACTAACTACTCCTTTTCCTGCCCTTTTCCATTCAAAACCAGTAATTTTTTCCTTATTAATTTCAAGTAAACTATCGCCGTTTCTGACAATCAAATAGTTTTCTACATCAAAAATCATGGGTGGATCAGAAACTATAGTTAGTTCTCCCCATTCCCCAACTCTTAAATAGTATTTGCCATCCGCCCTAAAAAATTCGTCTATATTACCATAATCAATGCTGCCATCGGGATCTGCAATTGGGCTGATGTTGTTCACAACCAAATCGTAGGTTTGAAGGTGGGGGAAATTTACCGTCATCCGCCGATAACAATACTGTTCCGCTGGTAAAGGTTGAGTGTATAGAGAGTGATTCTCAGTGAGGACAGTTTCTAAGAGGATTTGTATAGATGTTTTAGCATTAATGCTGAGTACATAGCTATCCTCTAAATAAATATTTTCAAATCCCGGAAACTGCCAGTAGTTTAAGCGTTCCATTGTTAAATGTCCCAATCGATAGCCGTAGGGTGCGTCGCTGTCAAATTGTCACTCTTTTTTTAGGGATTGTCGATGGCGACGCACCCTACAAATATTGTTGCATGATTTTTGATAAATGGTATTAGCTTATTTGCCCGGTAACAACTCCAACCGATATCGGTACAAAGCCACAGGATGCCCCCCAGCAGCAAAATAATCCGGGTCTTGGGGCGATAAATAAATCGCTGTCACCTGATCCGCTACAATTTTTTTACTCGCAGAATCGCCATTTTCTCCGCCTCCAACTACTCGATAAGCCGTGGTTGTTTCCACCTCGTTTAAATAAATATCAGTCTCTCCCCGAAACACCTGCTGAGAAATCTCTGTAGACATAAATTCATCGGGATTGGGCGTTTCAGTGCCGCGACTGGTAACAATCGAAATTAGTTGGCGATCGCCTTTGAGTATGGTAATCTGGCGGTTGGGATTGTTCGGATCGACTTTCACGGAAAGTACGCCGCCGTCGCCTAAATAGGCTTTGGCGATGTTCAAACCGTTAAAAGTGCGATCGCCCACAATCTTCTTCGCTAGCTTAGATTTATAATTAGAAAAAATACCAGTATCTATTTCCGGTTGAAATCGCACTTGAAATAATACGGGCTGCTGTAAATACTGGCGATTTTTTTCAAATCCAGGCGTGACAATATTTGGCGCTAAAGGAGCGGCTAAATCCACCAAAATGCTCGCAACATTCCAATTTCCTCCCATCCAGTCTGGATACACCAAATCTCCCTTAGCTACAGCGATGGGAGGCTTGCGATCCCAATTGGGAAAACTGGAAATGCGATCGGCCAAAACCCCCGCCCTGGCAGCCCCACCCCACAGCAGCACAGCCAAAACCAAACAAAAACCCCAAATCACTCTCATACCAAATTACATTCAAACAGCTAATTTTTTCTTTCTCTTCTTTCTTTTATGCGTTCTCAGCGCCTCTGCGATTAATTAATCCATAAGTACGCAACACATTAGTTAAACCTCATATTTATAGCATTTTCAGAAGCAGGCAAGATGCCTGTTTCACAAAAATAAATTTGCCGCTTGTGGGGTGGGCATCCTGCCCGCCCCAAATATGCAATTTCAAAGTCGAAAAGCCTATTTTTCAAGTGTCTCAACAGGTGCGGGTTCCCAAACGTCCCCGTATTGTTCCTTCAATTCTTGCCAATTTTCCACCTGTCCCGGTTCATATTCCCCCGGCTTTCCCCACTGCAAAAACGCGCTCAAAGCAGCCTCATTTTGCTCGTCGAGGAAACGAATTGCATAAGTTGTAAAATTGCCTCTTTTCGCCTCCCCAGTCTCGAACTTCACCTGTTTGATTTTGTCCATATTCAGGTGAAACTCAAATATTTCGGCGTGCATATTTGCATATTTACCCTTCGGTAACTCCGCATAAAACAGCTTGTGAATCGAACCGCGTACTTCCAGGACAGCCGCGCTGCTAGTCACAATTAAACGCAGTGTACCCAATTTTTCGCAAGCTTCTAAGAATTCTTTCAGATTAGGCATAATTTGGTAATTGGGAATTGATAATTGGGAATTGATAATTGGTAATTGGGGATTGGTAATTGGTAATAACAACCCAAAACACCAAATAACTAATAATACCCCATGACAACTGACAACTGACAACTGACAACTGACAACTGACAACTGCCCACTGACAACTGACAACTGCCCACTGTCAACTGTCAACTGACAACTGCCCACTGTCAACTGTCAACTGTCAACTGACTACTTTTCGTGCAGTTCGTAAGCAGCGACAATCCGCTGCACTAGGGGATGTCTCACCACATCCGCCTGATTGAATTCACAGAACGCAATGCCCTCAACGTTGCCCAGAATTTGTTGGGCAACTGACAATCCCGATTGTTGGTGTGGTGGCAAATCTGTTTGAGTGATATCGCCTGTCACTACCATTTTCGATCGAAAGCCCAGACGAGTCAACACCATTTTCATTTGAGCAGGCGTTGTATTTTGAGCTTCGTCCAAAATTACAAAAGCATTGCTGAGAGTGCGCCCTCGCATATAAGCTAAAGGAGCTACTTCGATCAAGCCTCTTTCCATTAAATCGGCCATTTTTTCGGGGTCGATTATTTCTTGGAGGGCGTCGTAAAGCGGACGCAAATAGGGATCGACTTTTTGCTGCAAGTCTCCCGGCAGAAATCCTAATTTTTCCCCAGCTTCTACGGCTGGCCTGGTTAAAATCAGCCGTTCGTACTGCTTGCTTAACAGCGCTTGCACGGCTAAAATAGCTGCTAGAAATGTTTTGCCAGTACCCGCAGGGCCGATGCAAAATGTCAAGTCGTGCGTGCGTACTGCTTGGACGTACTGGCGCTGTTTGAAGGTTTTGGCTCGAATTTCTTCGCCGCGGCGGGTTTTGGCGAGTACGTCTCGCTGTAAGTCTTGCAAATCGCCTTGGCGGTTGGTATCCAATGCGTAGCGGGCCGTCTGGATTTCTACTCCGGTGATGGTTTTGCCGGATTTCCAGTAGTCGGAGAGCGATCGCACTAATTTATGGCACAATTCTACTTGAGTTTTTGTGCCGGAAATCAGTAGTTCCTGGCCTCGCATTACCAGGTTAGCTCCGGTTTGCTTAGAAATAATTTTCAGGTTTTCTTCTTGATTGCCGGCTAGCGACATGGCGCTTTGAGTGCTCGGTAACTCGATTGTTAGTTTTTCAGTCATGCTAGCATGAGCCCCTCCAAATAAGCAATTGAATGTTAACAATTAACGGTTAAATTAGCCCTACTTTGCGAACAAAAAAACGCCAGATACTAGATTTTACCTAGTATCTAAGCGTCTTTTCTGTTTAACTCGCCAATGAGTTTGGTGCTTGAGGCACAAATCAAATCTCCCTTCTTTGAAGTGAGGTAACTTTAGATTTGAGATTTGAGATTTCAGATTTTAGATTTACCTGATCCCGCTGAGATTTCAGATTTTAAATTTTACATTTGTGTCCGATCGCAAAATCGGCAATCTAAAATCAAACGATACAACAGGCAATCTAAAATCTAAAATTCTTGCTGGGTTCTTCAGTTAATAACCGGGAGTATTTCTGCTCGTTCTAAACGTAGGTGTGTTAGTACGGCGAGGTTGCTCTCTCGGAGTTCTGCTAGGTAAGGGAGTCGGCGATGGAGGCGCTGTCCGGGGGCGGAAATCGCCTCGCGGCTCGCGCGTGCCACGATCTGGTCGATCGCGATCCGGGCGATCGCCCCTAGGCGGCAAGGAGTTGCGATCGCCCGCTTCGACATCATATATGTCTAAGTAGAGAGACTGACCAGCAGTTTGCGCCACCGCTTCGAGGGTAGTTCTAATCGCCTGAATATTGCGTCCGCCCCTACCATAAACCCGGCCCTTGTCAGGATCTTCAAAAGCGAGACGAACCCATACCCGCGATTGACGCGGGTGCAGTTCGCAATCAACCCGCAAAGACGCGGGGGTCTCTAAAAAAGGCCCAATTAAAAACTGTACGAGTCCAGCGTAGTTAGGACTAGCTGACTGCTGCTGTGCTGGATTCAACGTTGGCTCCGGCTCCGACTTGTTCAAATACATTCGCTTTTCTCAGGATGTCACGCACGGTGTCAGTTGGCTGAGCGCCTTGTTGTAGACGCTTGACAATCGCTGGAACATCCAGCCTCGTTTCGTTATTTCTAGGGTTGTAGAAGCCGAGTTCTTCTAGGGGACGGCCGTCGCGGCGGGTAGAGCTGTTCATCGCTACAATCCGGTAGCTTGCCTCGCGTTTCTTTCCGTATCTCTTCAATCGCAGTTTGATCATCTTCTTGCAGAATAGTCCTGTTTCAATTCTAAACTATTATGTCGGTCGTCTTTCGGCGAACCCCAACTCAACCCCTATTTCTTAACCTCCCAGCAAAATATCGCTGCGATTTGCTGCCCCCAAAGCTGGTCTAGCACCGTCAATGTGCGGTGTAATTGCTAGCGGCAGGGCCGATGCAGTTCCCCACTGCTGCACCAATTTTTGCAAAAATATATCTTGCTGCGCTCTCAAAGAGTCCCAATCGGTGCCGCGATTGATAATTGCAAACCAAACTAAACCCCGATCGCGCGTGGGTATCGCTCCAGCCAAAGCAATCACCGTGTCCAAAGTACCAGTTTTCACCACAGCTGATCGCGGAATGTGCCGATGTTCCACAGTTCCCTTATCGCGCCCAGACACCGGAAACAAGTCAGCAATTGTCAGCCCAGTAGTCTGAAGGTTGCGGGCGATCGCCTGCATCATCCCGCAAGCCGCCCTCGGAGACATCTGATTTTCGACTCCCAAGCCCGAACCGTTAATTAATTGAAGTTCCGCCTCCGGCACCCCCGCCGCCCAAGTAGCTTGCTGCTGGACTATTTTTGCCCCGCCCAAATTGTCCGCCAGCATTTGGGCAATTTCATTGTCGCTGTGGACGTTCATCTGCTTGAGAATTTCGGGTAAAGGGAGCGATCGACGCTTCAGCAGTAAATGCCCCGAACTAGCAAATTTCTCAGCAATCACGCTGCCGGCGATCGTTACTTGCGACTTTTTAGTTCCCGGAGCCATCTTAGAATACATTGACAGCACGTCCTGCGGCCAACTACGGCTATCAAGTGCCTGTCGCAGACCCTCCCCCGCAGCCACAGGATCGGACTGGTAATTCATGCGGAAATTGCCTGTCACGACCAAATTGCCAGCCACGCGATCGATACCCATTTGATTGAGAGCATTGCCAACGGCGATCGCCTCCTCCCAAACAAACAGCGGATCGCCCCCGCCACTGACCACCAAATCTCCCTGCAATACCCCATTCCTAATCGGCCCCGTTCCCCAAAACCGCGTTTCAAACTGATAATCCACGCCCCAAGTTTCCAGGGAAGCCAGAGAAGTCGCAATTTTCGTCAGCGAAGCCCCAGGCATCAGCACCGTTCCCTGCTGACTTACCAGTGGCTGCATTCCCGCTTGCACCCAAACTCCCTGATTGCCGTCAATCAGATGCTTCGCCTTCAAATCTTTTAAATATTCCTCCACCGCCGCGGATGCCGGCAAGTCTGAATTTGCCGCATCTATTCCCCCAAAAGCCAGCTCTTCGGCTATCACTAACCCGGGTATCCCTCCCCGCCAAGCCAGTACCGACACAGCGTTGGGCGCGGCACTGCGTACCCCAGCCATGTCCAGCCATAGAGACATGATTCCTGAGCTAAATAAATCCAGCATTTTTTACTCCTAAAGTCAGTCGATTTTAGATTTTAGATTTTAGATTTACTCCGCTGATGAATCTGGGAGATTGAACTTTGGTCTAAAATTTGGGGGCCGAGTCACGACGAGTGTCGGAAACTTGTACCCGTTTTTGGGCGGGCCCACTGTAAACTATTCCATTGAGTTTTTCAATTGGCAGTCAAAAATAGTAAAGTAGGGACAAACTCTATCAGATTAGTCGTCAATGACAATTGTCCGATCGGGCGCGAGCAGATTTGAGTTATTTATTCCCACTTCTGGATTCAGACTCCAGACAAGCAAGAAACGGGTACAAGGCCCAGACGCTCTTGAGTGGATGCTCCCAAAATTTTAGACCAAAGTTCCTGCTCCCAGATTCAATGCTGCAAGTCAATCTCAAATCTCAACTCTCAAATCTCAACTCTCAAATCGACTGAGTTCCTGGTAGAATTTTTAGTGTTTCTCAAACATTGGTCAATGGGATCGACACGCGCAAGAATTGCAATAGACGCTATGGGTGGGGATCATGCCCCCGCCGAGGTTGTAGCTGGAGCGCTTAAGGCACAAGCAGAATTAGGCGTAGAGATTTTGCTGGTGGGCGACCCGCAGCAAATAGAAGACTCGCTACGTCTTCAAGACGCGATCGGCCGCGTCTGCAAAGGTCAGCTAGAAATCGTTCCTTCAGAAGGAACGGTGGAAATGCACGAAGAACCTCTAAGTGCCCTCAAACGTAAGCCCAACGCTTCGATTAACGTAGCGATGAACTTAGTCAAGCAGCAGCAAGCTGATGGTGTGGTGTCCGCCGGTCACTCCGGCGCGGCAATGGCTGCTGCCCTGCTCAGGTTGGGACGCTTACCTGGAATCGATCGCCCTGCGATCGGTGCAGTTTTGCCGACAATGGTACCTGGCACATCTGTACTGATTCTCGATGTTGGCGCTAATGTGGACTGCCGCCCCAAATATTTGGAGCAGTTCGCTCTGATGGGAACTATTTACAGCCAGTGCGTCCTGGGCGTAGCCGAACCTAAAATCGGTCTGCTCAACATTGGCGAAGAACCTTCTAAGGGCAACGACGCGGCGGTTCGCACCCACCAGTTATTGGTGGACAATCCGAACATTCCTTTTGTGGGGAATGCTGAAGGCCGCGACGTGCTGTCGGGGAACTTCAACGTAATTGTCTGCGACGGGTTTGTCGGCAACGTGTTGTTGAAGTTTGCCGAAGCGGTGGGCGAAGTCGTGGTGCAAGTGCTTAAGGAAGAATTGGCCGCCGGACTCAAAAATCAAATTAGCGCTCCCCTCTTGCAAGAAAGCCTCAAGGGGTTTAAGCAGCGGGTAGACCACGTTGAACACGGCGGCGGTTTGCTGTTGGGCGTTGCTGGAGTTTGCATTATCAGCCACGGTTCGTCTCAAGCTGCCTCGATTTTTAATGCTATTCGTTTGGCGAAGGGGGCTATTGACAACCAAGTGCTGGAGCGAATTCGATCGTGCAATCGCGAAAGTGCTTTGGAACAAGAAGCTGTGAAGTAGAGGCATTCAGTTGACAGTTGACAGTTGACAGTTGACAGTTGACAGTTGACAGTTGACAGTTGACAGTTGACAGTTGACAGTTGACAGCTACCTCTCCCGGTCAGGAAGAGGATTAGAGTAATGAATAGTCTTCTTTTACTTTCTCCCTACAAGGGTTCCGGCTTTCAACCAATTCTTTCTGGTAAGTAGAAATTAAAAATTGAAAATGTCCAATTAAAAATGTCAGCTTAAATACTCTGTTTTACTTAAAAAAAAAGTAATTTCAGCAGTTTAAAAAGAATTTTAATTTGTAGTTTTTAATTTTTAATTTCTCGACAGAACGCTCATAAATGGAGAGGAATGTTGCAGCAATCAGGGTTCGGCATCGCCGTCACGGGTAGCGGTTCTTGTACACCGCAGGTTTCGCTTGATAATAACGGTTTGAGTCAGATAGTAGAAACGTCTGATGAGTGGATTGGGGCGCGAACGGGTATTCGATCGCGCAGGCTGGCGGACGATCGCACTTCTTTGTGCGATTTAGCGTCCGAGGCATCCCGAAGGGCGATCGAAATGGCAGAAATTTCGCCAACAGATATCGATTTGATTATTTTGGCTACATCGAGCACTGATGACTTGTTTGGCACTGCCGGCAAAATTCAATATCAGTTAGGCGCGACAAAAGCTGTGGCTTTTGATTTGACAGCAGCTTGTTCGGGCTTTGTGTTTGGTTTAGTTACAGCCTCCCAGTTCATTCGGACAGGAGTTTATCAAAATGTTTTGCTGATCGGAGCAGATATTTTATCTCGCTGGGTGAATTGGTCGGATCGCGGTACTTGCATTTTATTTGGAGACGGTGCAGGTGCGGTGGTATTGCAGGCTTCAGAAGTCGATCGCTTTTTGGGATTTGAAATTCGCAGTGACGGCACGCAAAATTTGTCTCTAAATTTGGCTTACAAAGCCGAGTCAAAAGAATTAATTGAGGGCGTGAATATCGGACAAGGTGGATTTCAACCGATCACAATGAATGGTCAAGAAATCTATCGCTTTGCCGTGAGAAAAGTGCCGGAAGTCATAGAAAAAGCGATGTTTCGGGCAAATATTAGCGTCGCAGAAATTGACTGGCTGCTGTTGCATCAAGCCAATCAGCGGATTCTCGACGCAGTTGCCCAAAGGCTCAAAATTCCCCCGGAAAAAGTAATCAGCAATTTGGCAAATTATGGCAATACCTCAGCAGCTTCAATTCCGCTTGCCTTAGACGAATCCGTGCGTCTGGGTAAAGTTAAATCTGGTGATACTATTGCTGCGGCTGGTTTCGGTGCAGGTTTGAGTTGGGGGGCGGCGATTTTTCAATGGGGAAGGTAGTACGATTTTAGATTTTAGATTTGAGATTTTAGATTGGGGAATTACTGATGAATTATGGGTTGGGATCGCGGGCCGGCGGTTTCATTTTTTTGGGGAACTGGTATAATATTTGGCATATTTCAAATTGCCAAGCGTGATTGTCGGGAGTGTAACCCTTGAAAAATAAAAATCCTTTAACACGCACGCCATCATACATAGGGTAAGGTGCGCACGGAGGGGTGCACCTGGAGGACAGCAGTTCTGGACAGGCTCATCCTGAGATGAAAAATTCTCTATTGTTCGATCGACTTTCCCCGGCCCGAAGGTTGAAAATCGGGCTACGGCTATTCAACTGATTAAATTAGCCTAAAAAAATATAAACGTCGTAAAAAACGCATTTATATGTTAGGATTATGAGTCGCGAGTAGATAGTTCGTTAACAAAAAGATAGCGGATACCAGCCACCGAACTTAAAAGCGGGAAACAAAGAATTTTTGCAATCACAAATTAGCAACCACCAAATAGCAGATTACCGGAAAAATGACTAAAACAGCATGGGTATTTCCCGGACAAGGTTCCCAGGCGATCGGGATGGGTGCAGACTTATTAAACTTGCCGACAGCCAAAGCTAAATTTGAGCTAGCCAAAGAGATTTTGGGTTGGTCTGTCTCGGAAGTTTGCCAAAAAGAAGAAGAAAAACTTGCTCGCACTCTCTACACTCAGCCTTGCTTGTTCGTAGTAGAAAGCATTTTGGCAGACTTAATGCGAGAAAAGAGCGATCGACCTACAGTAGTTGCAGGTCATAGTTTAG
This sequence comes from Microcoleus sp. A2-C3, assembly GCF_036706065.1. Classification (NCBI taxonomy): domain Bacteria; kingdom Bacillati; phylum Cyanobacteriota; class Cyanophyceae; order Oscillatoriales; family Microcoleaceae; genus Microcoleus; species Microcoleus sp. A2-C3. The sequence goes on from NZ_JAUBVX010000046.1 coordinate 23,897, forward strand.
GAGAATACGTTGCCCTGTACGCAGCAGGTGTCTTTGACTTTGAAACGGGATTGCGCTTAGTAAAACGCCGCGCCGAACTGATGGAGACTGCCTCTGGCGGGCAAATGGTGGCTTTGATCGGGTTCGACAGGCAGGAATTAGAACTGCAAATTCAGTACAGCCGAGATGTGGTACTGGCAAACGACAACAGCGAAGCACAAGTCGTGATTTCTGGAACGCCGACAGCAGTAGAAGATTTGCTGGCTAAAATTAAAGTCAAACGCGCCGTTAAATTGAATGTTTCCGGTGCGTTTCACTCTCCGCTGATGGCATCAGTGGCGGCAGAGTTTCAACTAGCCCTAAAGGCTGCAAGGTTTTCCGATGCTAAAATGCTGGTACTCTCGAACTCAGAACCGACAGCGACTACTAGCGCAGCTACTTTAAAACAGCGGTTGAATTATCAAATGACTAAAGGCGTGCGCTGGCGAGAAATCTCCCTGCAATTGCCGCAACAAGGAATCGATCGCGTAGTGGAAATTGGCCCAGGCAAAGTGCTCACTGGTTTGATCAAACGGACTTGTCCAAATTTAGCGCTGGTAAATGTTAGTAGTTTTGCCGATTTGCCTGCTTAATCTCTTGTTAAACGGTGATTCAGCCGCCGGCCCTAAAATTGAGTTAATTGGCTTGAACATTGCCCAAAAATGAATGGCACAACAGGCAAATCCGAATATGGCTTGTTGTGCAAATTGGCGATCGACAATCCAGACAGGTAGAAAATCTCGATCGGCAAATCCTGATGTAGACTAAGCTTCAGTTGACAGTTGACAGTTGACAGTTGACAGCTACCTCTCCCGGTCAGGAAGAGGATTGAAGCAATGAATAGTCTGATTTTAATTTCTCCCTCAAAGGGAGAGGCTTTAAACCAATTCTTTCTGGTAAAAATCAAGATATCTTCAAGGAAACTGCTCAAGACTTGTCAAAAGTCGGCGGCCCGGCAGGCCCGATTAAAGTCATTAAGAGACCCGCAATTAGTGGCACTCACCAAGCATTTAAAGACCAAGTGCTCTGAGATGGCGAGTTTGGTACGGGGTGCGAGTTGTCCCCATAGACAGTGCGACGCCAGATGCCCCCAATTATCGCTATCAGCGGCAGTTGTACTACGCTGACAAAAATCCCCCCAGCCAAGCGGTTAAGGATTTCTTGGGCTACGCGACTTCCGATGAAGGAAAAAAACGATGCTGGCCGGAAATTAACAGAACTTAGTTAGTCCTAAAGTCTCGCGGGTGCGTCGCTGCGGGAATTTTCGCCACTATTTGAAATTATGCGATCGCCACGCACCCTACATCATTACGTTATGCGTTTTTTTCATAAGTCTTAGTTAATTTTCCAGAGCTGAACTGATAGGCTAATATTCGGTGTAGTTTAAAATTTAAGGTTTTTCCGTGAGCAAAAGTCGCGAACCAGTCGAGAGTTTACTTCTCTATTATTTATTCAAGTGGTCAATTGTCAGCCCGATGCTGCACCTTTACTTTCGGGGCCGCATCTACGGTGCAGAAAATGTTCCAGCAGAAGGGCCAGTGGTGATAGTCAGCAATCACGCCAGCGATTTTGATCCGCCGATTTTGTCTAGTTCCATGAGGCGACCGGTCGCATTTATGGCGAAGGAAGAGTTATTTAAAGTTCCAATTTTGAAGCAGGCAATTACGCTTTACGGCGCTTATCCTGTGAAGCGAGAAAGTGCCGATCGCAGTGCAATTCGATCGGCTATCAAATCTTTGGAAAATGGCTGGGCGACTGGTGTATTTTTGCAGGGAACTCGCACGCCCGACGGCAGAATTACTGACCCGAAATTAGGGGCGGCGCTGATCGCTGCTAAGGCAAAAGTGCCATTGTTACCTGTGAGTTTGTGGGGAACTCATGCAATTTCGTCGAAAGGTTCGGCAGTGCCGCGTCCGGTGCCGCTGACGGTGCGAATTGGTAACTTAATTGAAGCGCCCGGTTCCTCGGATCGCGAGGAGTTGGAAGCGCTGACTCAAAGATGTGCAACGGAGATTAATGCGATGCACGATTTGGGCCGCTGATGCAGCTTGGAGGATGTTTTTGTAGAACTTACGCAGGTTCTATCGTTCGGACTTCACTCCTTCTTTTCTGAGGACTAAAGTCCGAACGATCAAACCTATTTTATGGCGGTTGTGCGTGAAGCGAAGCTATCCCCTAGGGAATCGCCCCTAACAAAAGCAACAGCCAAGGGCGAAATTTTTTCTGTAACTGCTGCGATAACTTGGCGATCGAAGTCAGTCCAAACTCTGGGGCGATCGAAAATACAAGGCTGCAAAACCCCCCATAACAAGCCGTCAGCACAAAGGTGAGCGTGAATCAAAGCACGATGTCCGAACTCTTTTGCCTCAAAATCTTTGTTAACAACTTCAGGATTTGCTGTTTCAACATCCTCCACAAAAATTGAAGGTTCAGTGCGCAAAGCCGCAGCAAACAAAGGGTCTTCGTCTCCTAAAGATTCCGGTTCTTTTTTCCACTGGACACCGCTAACATCGGGATAGTTCGAGTTGCGACACCAGCAGTAAGGTGTTCTGCCCGTTTGGGTTTCAGGATTGCGGAGGTAGAGAAAAACGCGATCGCAATTTAACACCTCGCCTAAAGCCGGCACCAAGGCCGAAAAAACAGCATCCGCAGTCTTGCTGTCACTCAAAATTTGCTCCAGAACTTGCGGCAGAATTTGGTCTGTCATTAACTTTCGGTCTTTAAGTTCACCTACAGATTTTAAACTACTAATCTTCTTATCTGACGGATTTGTCATCAGCCTCTTCGCGGTTTGTGAAATCGCTATCAAATACAAGTTTTAAAAATTTGGGGAAGGGAAAAAGATTTTATCGCAACCGCACCCGACCTTTAGGGCGTTCTTAATTGCACAAATATGAGATTTTCTTCCTGTTGCTTTCTTCTTTTTGTTGCTTCCTTCTCCTGATGACTAATGACTACTGACTACTGACTAATGACTAATGACTTCTTCCCTTTGTTTATTGAATTCTGGCATGGGTAAAGTCAGCACCCGTATAACCAGTTGTCAGCCACATAATAGCTCTAGCACCGTCGCGAACAGCTTTTTGCACCGGTTCGGGGGTTCGCCCAGACGGAACTGCCACAGGCTTAAAACTAATCCCTCGACTGCCGAACACGATTTCGCCGATAATCTGAGCTCGCCGCATATGATCGTCAGAAGTGATCAGATACACGCTCTCAATCCCTTTAGCTTTCAATTCATCTACCAGCGTGGTAAAATTTGTTACCGTATCCACCGCTCTGTAGTCTAAGTGCAGGCGATCAGACTTAATTCCCGCTTCTGAAAACACCCATTCCGCGAACTCAGGATTGCTGCCAGAAGACACCCAAATCGGCAATTGAGGGTGCTTAACAGCAAATTTGGCAGCAAACACCTCTCGCTCCGTAGCCCCACCTAGAACTAACAAAGCTTGGGGTGTCTGAAACTCGCTCTTAACCTGCTGATAGCCAAACCAACAGGCCATCAAAAGCCCTACTAGGAACCAAAAATTGAGTGAATTCCTCAAACGCTTGTAACGCCGCGTGTTTGAATTGATTCTTAACCACATCTAAACCCTATAAAAATTTTGTATAGCTGACAAAGGAACCATAACAAAAAATACTGCACGTACAGCCCACTAACAGGAATTAAAAATTTTAAAATGGTGAATTCGTTAGCGGATATACAAAACAAAAGGGCAAAAATTAGGCTTTGCCCCTCTGCTTTTATTGGTTCTCGATTTTAACGGGACTGGCCGGGTTCGAACCGGCGACCTAGCGCTTCAGATTTGTGTGAGTTTCCCCACTCTCCGGACTATTCCTTCACCGTGGGCTTTGCAGCCTTTAGGTGGCGGCCGTATGTTTAGGAGGTTTTATTGTGTTTACTTCCTAAAGCCAGTCTCTGCACCTTCCTTACCTAAACAATGTTCAGATAAAGCTTGGCTCAAGATTACCGTATCTGTCGTCAGACTTAGGCTTCCTTGAGTTTGACCACATTCACTCCCAGAGTTTCCTCGCAGGGTGCCCGATTCTTCAGGAGGCGCTTGCTCTATCCATCTGAGCCACAGCCCCAGTTGCTGAACCGTTTTGATTATAGCAGTTAATGTCGATTTTGAATTTTTTATTTTGGATGATTATCGATCGCCCGTGGCAAGTCTCGCACCGATACCGGCAAAATTCTCTGCTGCTGTGAGTGTGCCGGCACCATAACAGGCGCGCCGTCGCCATGCAGTGACAGGGAGGTGTCCAGGGGGAGCATTTTCGCCCCATGAGAGCTCGTTGTAATATTTCCAATTTTCCTTAACTCGCCAGCCGACTCGATCGCACAATTCAGTATAATTGCCCCCGGTACTTTCCCAAATCTGCTGCTGCACTGTCAACCCGAACCGCCCGCTGCTGTATTGTTGCCAAAGTTGGTCGATCGTGCGAAGGTCTGTAAGAGGAAAACTGTCAATATCCGCCGCACTTAGCCACCCTTCCTCTTCTCGGAGAGTTATCTGTAGCAAAATTTCCCAAGTATGTTCGTCAGCTTTGCGCCATTTTCGCATTTGTAACAGCTTTGTCAGTTGTCGGTAGTCCATCCCAACTTCAGACATCGGAGGAGTTTGGTCAGGTATGGCGCCTATTTTCTCTTCCAGTCGCAGTAGAGTGCTGGCAATGAATTCGGGGTTTAGTTGTTCCAGGCGGTACAGAACCCATTCTAACTGCGATTGCAGGTATGTGCGGGCGATCGCGCCTTGCTGCAATTCCTGTTGCAACTCATCAAATCGGGCTGACCAATTTTGTTGATTGCGGGCCGATTCCCACATTTGTTTTGCCCATTGCAATCTAACTTGTTCTTGTTTTAAATAAGTTTTGGAAGGCTTAGCACGCGGCGGGTAGGGAGTCAAATCCCAGCCACAAATTGAGCAACACAACTCTGCTTTTTCTTCTATGTAATCAGCGCCGCACACTGGACAGTTAGACATATTGCCATAAATTCGGTTGCCAACCAATTATATAATCTAATATGCTCCTAGGATAATAGACGAGCAATTGCATAAATTTTTGATAAATACCAAAACCGCAGATTTAAGACAGATAAACGCAGACAAACGCAGATAAATTTAAGACACGAAAGCGATTTTTGTAATCATGTTCTCATAAGTTAGCGGTAGGGTGCGTCAGTTTAGTAATTTTTAATGAACGCCGACAATCAAATTCTGACGCACCATCTAAGCTGTTGAGCATTTAAATTGCATATTCGGGACGGGCTATAAGCCCATCCCACAAGCATTTTATTGACTTTTGACACACAATTTAAATGTAGAACAGCTTAACAAGGCAAGCAAATAGTAAACAAGCTGCCTTTACCCAACTCAGATTTTGCCTCGATCGTGCCGCGGTGAGCTTCGACTATTTGGCGGCAGAGGTGCAGTCCCAAACCTGTGCTGGATTTCTTGTGAGTTCCCGATCCAAACCTTTCAAATAACTTGGCTTGTTCGGCGGCAGAAATGCCCGCGCCGGTGTCTTGGATTTCCATAATTACCCAAGCCAGCGGTTGGTTTTTGAAGCTGGTATAAGCAGGGGAATTGGCAGCTTTTAATCGGACATCTATGGAGCCGCTGTCGGTGAATTTGATCGCATTTCCGATTAAGTTTGTCAGCAAGCGGTGCAACTCCAGACGATCGCCCGGATACTTGGCAATCGGAGCACTTTCTGCACTTTCTGTCAAGTTTAAATTCAGCGACAAATTTTTAGCATCGGCTAGGGGAGCGAGTTCTTCGGCTACCTCATGAATGAGCTGTCGCAAGTCAACGGGAGCGAAACTTAGGGATTTGCGCCCTGCTTCGTAGCGGTAGACTTCCAGCAGCATATTTACCATCGCGATCAGGTTTTTGTTGCTGCGAACCATTGTCCCGAAAGCGTCCCCCATCTGAGGCGAGATTTCTCCCAAAGCTCCCTGCTGCATTAAGGTGAGCATTCGATCGGCTGCTACGAGGGGCGTCCGCAAGTCGTGAGCAAGTCTGGAGACAAAATCTTCGCGCTGGAGGGCGATCGAATTGCGCTCGTCTACGCTGTGTTTTAGGCGCAGGAGCGATCGCACCCTCGCCAGCAGTTCGTCCATTTCTACGGGTTTGCGGATAAAATCGTCTGCACCCATATCCAGTCCCTGGACTACGCTCGCGCTGTCGTGAGCTGTGATCAGCAAAATCGGGATAAAGGGCAATTCCTTATTTTGTCGCATTCGCTGGGTGACTTCGTAACCGTCCATTCCCGGCATCATTACGTCTAGCAGTACCAAATCGGGGGTTGATTTGTCAATTTGGCTTAAGGCCGAAAAGCCGTTCTCGGCCGTGCTAATTTCGTAACCTTCTTCTTCCAGGATTGTCTGCACCAACAAAACATTATCTGGTGCGTCATCTACAACCAGAATGCGATCGGCTTTTGTGGCATTCGGAACAGATAAATAGTTCATTTAATTGTTGGCGTGGAAATAAATACTAACTTTAATCGGGCATTCGATTTATGTTTTCACATTTTTCTACTTGTTAACTCTGTCATAAGGAAGATCTCAAAACTTTATCCAATCTTTTTATTTTGGGGCACTTATATGTGATAAAATATGCTATTTGGTCGTCATAGTATGAACGCCGTCCCAATCGTCGGGCGGGGGTACTTCCAAATAGCTGAGTGTTCGCTGTAGGTGAACTTCCACCGGTCGATCGCTCGGTCGCATCGCTAAAGCCGCCTCAAAACAACTAATAGCTTTCTGAAAATTTCTCTTGATATAAGCATCCCGACCTTTACTGTAAAGTTCCAAAAACCTTTCGGTTTCTCCATCAAGGGGATCGGAACTATTTTGCAGCAACTCGTAAATGCCGATCGGTTGATTTTTGCCCTTAACCCGCACCTTGTCCAACTCTCGCACCCAAATTCCTTCGCGGCATAAATTGTAGGTAAACTCGCTCAAAATGATATCGCAGCCGTACTCTTTTGTAAGCTGTTCCAAGCGCGAACTCAAATTCACCGCATCGCCGATTACCGTGTAATCCATCCGTTTTTCCGAACCAATATTGCCCGAAACCACCTCTCCAGAACTAATCCCAATTCCGAAGCGAAACGGATCTTTGCCGGGGCGAGAATCATTAAACTCTTTCAAACGCCGGCGCATATCTAAAGCCGACTGCACCGCCATCCAACCGTGACTTTCCGGGGGATTGAGTGGCAGGGGCGCGCCGAACACGGCCATTAAAGCATCGCCGATAAACTTGTCTAAAGTACCTTCGTAATGGAAAACGGCCTCCACCATCGTCTCAAAATACTCGTTTAGCAGGGATACCACCTCCGATGCTCCCAGATTTTCGGTGAGGGTGGTGTAGCCGCGAATGTCCGAAAATAAAATAGTAACGTCTTTGCGTTCGCCCACCATCAGGGCCCCTTCGCCCAAGGCCATGACTTTATCTACGACTCCGGGAGTCAGGTAGCGGTACATCGTATTTTTCATCCGCTTTTCGCGGCTGATGTCTTCGAGTACCACTAAACCGCCGCGCACGCCGCCTTCTGGATTGATTAGGGGGTTGACAGTTAAATTCAAACTGCGTTCAATTACTTTAATTTGAGATTTCTGGATTGGTAGCGGACAATAAGGGTGATACCGGGCAGAATTCGGCAGCGAAAATAAAGATTGGGAATTAGCTAATTCTGCCCGCGCTACTTCTTCTGTCCAGGCACTGTTTTCGCCCCAAGCGTAATATAAATTCGGGTCTGTGCGATCGGGCACGGCCAAAATATAAATTTCTTCTGCTGTTTCTTCTGCTGTTTCTTCTGCGGATGCTGCGGAACAAAACGTTTTTTCCACCAACAGTCCCACAGTTAAACTTTGTTCGGGAACGTAATGTCGGGCTGCATGGTTGAGACTATCTTCGAGTCGAAATTGCAAATTATCGATCGGCAAAACTTCCCAAACATAGCGATCGATCAGTTTTTCTTCCCAAATCTGGGGATGGTGTTTGCCTTTAGTTTGATTTGGGGGACAGCCCAACAATTCCAGCGCTGCTTCGTTAATCGTGACAATTCGCCCCTGCAAATCGGTGGAAATCACTGCATCTGACAGACTTTGCAGCATATCTTTTTGATACTGCTTTTCCACCATCACGTTTTGAAACAGTTGAGAATTTTGCAGCGCCATTCCAGCTTGGGAATTAAACGCTCGCAAAAACTCTTCGTCGGAAGCAGTGAAAGTGCCTTGATTCTTATTAATTAGCTGAGTTACCCCGATCAGCTCACCTTTAGCGTTATGCACCGGCATACACAAGACAGTCTGAGTGCGGTATCCGGTTTGCTGGTCTGTAGATGGGTCAAAGCGGGGATCGTCGTAAGCATCTGTAATATTTAGGGGTTGACCGGTCGAAGCCACGTAACCGGCAATTCCTTTATTGGCAGGAATGCGAATTTCGACGATGGTTTTACCGTCGGCTTTGGCGACTTTTGTCCAGAGTTCGTTGGTTTCCCGATTTAATAAAAATAGCGTGCTGCGATCGGCCTGCATCAAGTCGCGAGCTTGATCCATGACTGCGCGCAAAGTTGTTTCTAAGTCAAGACTTTGACCTAAAGTTGTGGTTGCTCTCAAAAGCGCGGCCACTCCTCGCTGATTGCGGGCGACAACGTAGAAAGATTGACAGCTTTCGAGAATAATCCCGATCGAATCTGCAAAAGCCTGAAACTGCTGTTCGTCTTCCTCGGTAAAGGGGGCATTGCCAGCTTTATTTAACAGTCTGACCACCGCTACGGGTTCGTTTTGGCTCTTGCTGCTAAAAATCGGCATACAGAGCATGGTCTCGATTTGGTACTCCGGCGGTTCGTCTACTTCGGAATTAAAATGCTCGTGCGATCGAGCTTCCGCGACATTTATCGATTTTCCAGTAGTTGCTACGTAGCCTAAAATGCCTGCATCCATCGGCAAGCGAACTTCTACATCTTCGCCCGTGAGCGCGTGGGCTGTTTTGTACCAAAGTTGATTTTTGCTGGGGTCAACCAAAAAAATTGTTGTCCGGTCTGCTTGCAGAATTTGACCAATTTTGACAGTGAAGGCATCTAACAGTTGCTCTAAGAGAGTTTCGAGTGCGTCATTGTTAATCAGGTCCATCGCCCGGATAAATTGCTGAAATTCTGCCGTGATAAAGTCCAGCAGGCACACTAATTCAGGAACTGGCAGGCTCTTAACACGCGAGGTTAATGCCCCCATAAAATTTACTTGAGTCAGTGTAGCCAGAACGCTACCAGCATTGGAGAATGTCATGATTAACTGCTTGCTCAGAGGGTTGACAGACCTGCTGGTCGATCGGTGCTAAATTCTGCGGCGGTGCCAACTTTTAAGTTGTTTGCAGGAATTGCCTGTACTTGCTTGTAGCTTTGAGGGATCGTGAGTTTATTTTTTCGCCGCAACTTCAGTTTGCTTTTTACATATGCTCGATCGATCGTTTTTTTTACAACATCGATACGGATCCTGGTTCGTGAATTAAAGCTGAACTTGAGTTCGGAACACTGCCCGCCTGAAAATTAATTTGCAGGCTGGTGCGATCGATCGCGGGCAATGTAGATTTGACGCTATGTCAGGAGGCTGCTACGCAATCGGACTGCTTTAGCGCCTTCGGCTACCGTATCCGGTCTACTGAATGGCGGTATTTTGTCACGGGCGAAGCATTCCAAATGCTACTCATAAGTTTAATGGTAAACGCAACAACACGATAGCTACAGCAATCTAAGCAGCAAAAAATTTCGATCGGTCTTTGAGGACATCCATCCCCGCTACAAACCGAAGTATCGCGCGAGACCAGCGAAGCTGTCAGTGCTGTTTAAAGGCACGACATCCCGGCATTTAGGCAGCAGAAGGCATGGACTGAGCAAATATCACCGATTGATAGTAACGTCGCAGTTGTGAGGTGGCGGCGGCCCAACCCCAGCGTTCAGCTTCTTGGCGAGCGTTTTGGCGCAGGGTTTCCCGTTCTTCGGGATTCGCAAACAGACGCTGGGTGGCAGCCAGAGCTCCGGCTTCGTCGGCGGGGTCGAATAAATATCCGTTAACACCGTCGGTGACAATATCGGGAATTCCGCCACTGCGCGCCGCGACTACGGGCGTCCCCGCAGCCATCGCTTCTAGAAGCACTAAGCCCAGGGTTTCGGTGCGGGAGGGAAAAATGAAGGCATCAGCAGATGCGTAAGCAGAAGCCAATTCTTGCCCCTTCAGGTAGCCCACAAAATTGGTGGGGGTGCCGGCAAAATATTGTTCGAGGGTTTGTCGGTGCGGCCCGTCTCCCACAAGGGCGAGGCGGGCGTTGGGAATGGCTGCGAGGACTGGTTTAATCGACTCGATTTCTTTTTCGGCACCGAGGCGGCCGACGTAGAGGAGTAAGGGGCTGTCTGGGTTATTTTGAGAAAGGCGCGATCGCATTTCTGGACTTGCCAATTCGGGGACAAACATTTCGGTATCAACGCCCCGCTGCCACAAGTCTACCCGCTCAATGCCGTGAGTTCTCAACTCCTCCACCATTGCTGTGGAAGTACACAGATTCAATTCAGCTTGATTGTGAGCGCCTTTGAGCAATTCCCACAGCAAAGGTTCAAGCATTCCAAAACCGTAATGGTGCAAGTATTTAGGCAAATGCGTGTGGTAAGAAGCCAAAATCGGAATATTGAACTTTTTGCCGTAATATATACCGCCCAATCCCAAAATAGCGGGATTGACAACATGAATAATATCCGGTTTAAACTGCTGTAATTGTTGACCGATCGCCGGACTGGGCAGTGCCATTTTCAGTTCCGGGTACATGGGCAAAGGCAAACCCTCCACACCGTATACTCGCGCGCCTTTGTATTCTGTAATCCCGTAATCTGGAGAAAAGATCAGAACTTGTGCGCCCGATCGCTGCAAGTGATCTACAGTGTGAATCAGCCGAGTGACAATGCCGTCTATTTTCGGCAGGAAAGTTTCAGTGAACAGAGCAATTTTCATAAAACGAAGGAAGAAGGAAGAAGGAAGAAGGAAGAAGGAAGAGGGAAGAGGGAAGAAGGAAGAAGGAAGAAGGAAGAGGGAAGAAGGAAGAAGGAAGAAGGCTGTAGTTATTCTTTATATATTATTGAGGGAATCGATATTTCCATTTTTTGGCAAATCTGGCGGTTAGTAACAGGATTCACTATTTAATTAAGGATCTAAAACTTAATAAATTAAGCACCTCATACAGTCTTCTCTCCTGTAAGTTGCGATATCAAAGAAGGCAGAGCCTCCGAATCTGCATTACCAGGCAGAGCCTGGTAACGAGCAATCGCTTAAGTTATTAAATTTTCATTTTTAAGTGCGATCGATAGGTTTTGGGGGTAAAATACAAATTCCCTGAATACCAATTGATACAATTATTCCACCTAAAAGCAATCCCACACCTTCAGCAAAGCAGTTAATTCGGTGAATTTCCTGTGCAGTTTTGGCGATTAAGATTTCCTTTTCTGTAGCATTCGGCGATTCGCTAACACGGCGGTAATTTTGATAACTCGCCGTCAGTGCAGCCCATTCCGGCACCAAATAATAAGCACAAACTGCACTAGCCAAAAATCCCGGCACAACAACTAAAAGCAACAAAATGAGAATTCGACTTTTCACGGTATAGAAGGAAGAAGTTCGGCAACGGATTTTGTAACGGATGTAACGGATGGAAGAAGGAAGATGGAAGAAGGAAAAAGGAAGAAAAAATCGACCGCTTATGTTTCAGCAATTAAGAACGTCATAACCATCGGGCGCGGTTGCTATATTTATTCCCAAACAAGCTAGCAGTTCTTCTCTTCCCTTTTTTTCTCTTACTTCACGCCCTAGCGCTTACGCGCGGCTTCGCCTAACGCGCCTTCGCGGTTCGTTAAAAAAAACTCTCTCCCGCAGCTAGACAGCCAAATTTACCTGTGCCAAGAAACCTTCGGCAAAATCTGGTTTTTATCGACGCGGTGCTGATATTTTGTAGCAAAATTCAACAGAGAATCGAGCAGGGAATCTGAGAGATAGTGCGGCTGCAAGCCTAGTTCTAGCAAACTGGTGTTTTTGGCATTGAAATAATGTTCTTCTTTCTCGACTCTGGGATTTTCGAGGTGGTTGATTTCTACTTTTAATCCCATTGCCGTGCCTGCTTTTTGCACCAATGAGGCTAAGTCGCCGACGCTGAATTGTTCGGTGAATTGGTTGAAGACGCGGAATTCTCCGGCGGCGGCGGGGTTGGCGATCGCCAATTCGACGCACCGCACGGTATCCCGAATGTCCAAGAAGGTGCGGGTTTGTCCGCCAGTTCCGTAAACCGTCAAAGGATGACCGATCGCAGCTTGGACGCAAAATCTGTTCAATGCCGTACCGAATACTCCGTCGTAGTCCAAACGGTTGATTAACAGTTCGTCCATGCCTGTTTCTTCTGTGAGCACGCCGTAGACTACGCCCTGATTTAAGTCGGTGGCTCTTAAACCCCAGATTTTGCAAGCAAAATGGATGTTGTGGGAGTCGTGGACTTTTGACAGGTGGTAGAAACTGCCCGGTTGTTTGGGATAGGGTAGTGTATCTTTGCGGCCGTTGTGTTCGATCGTAATGTAGCCTTCTTCAATGTCAATATTCGGCGTGCCGTATTCGCCCATTGTCCCCAATTTCACTAGGTGACAGTCGGGGAAGTCTTCGCGGATGGCGTACAGCAGGTTGAGTGTCCCGACGACGTTATTGACTTGGGTGAGGACTGCGTGTTCGCGATCGATCATGGAGAAAGGGGCCGATCGCTGTTCGCCAAAATGGACGATCGCCTCTGGTGCAAATTTTCTCATGCTTTTGCTGAGAAAATCGTAGTTAGTGATGTCACCGACGAACAAGTCGATCGACTTACCCGTTAAATCTTGCCATCGCTGGAGTCGTTGCTGAATCGGTGCAATGGGAGTGAGGGTGTCGCTGCACAGTTCCAGATCCCAGTGCCGTCGCACGAAGCTGTCGAGGATGCCAACTTCGTGACCTTTTTTAGAAAGGTAGAGCGCGGTTGCCCAACCGCAATAGCCATCGCCACCAATAACCAGGACTTTCATAAAACAACGGTGAATCTTGCTTGCCAATACTGGGTTAATGTACCAGGTAATGGTGCATTGTGAACCTTTAATCTGCAAGCGTGTTCGCCCAGGATGGACTCAGTTTTTTTTGCATTAAACCTGAATTTCGTCGGCGAAGCTGGCCCAGCGGGTGAATTCAAAGGGGCCGGCTTGAGCTCCCCAGACGTGGGCATCGGTTTCTGGGTCGCGTCCGCGATCGTGGCTGACAAATTTGTTACCATCAATCTCGAATTCGCTGTCTAGATAGGTTTTTTTGCCCTTTCTGACTACGGCACAGCCTTTTCCTGGTTCGACGCGACCTTTGAAGCTGTTGCCCGTCCAGTGGGTAAAAAAGGTGCATCCGGGGAGCAGTTTCAGTTGTGCTGTTTTGATTTCTTGCAGCCGTTGGGGTTCGCGGGAAGCGCCGTAGAATTGTGCTTCGTTTTCGATCGCATAATTTTCGATGTCGATGCGATCGTCCGCCGGGACTAATTTTAACACTCGCACTCGGTACGGAGAGTTGAGTTCGATGTCGTAGGCTTGTTCTAGATAAAGACTTACTCCGTCCAATATCTCCACGGGTAATGGTCTCATACAGACGCGGATGTGGGCGAAAAAAGGCGGATTTTCAAAGGCTTGGGCTTGATTGCTGAAGTCGGCGGCCATCCAGCGGGCGAGGGTGACTATATCGGTGGAATGGGTCATTTCGATTTTAGATTTTGGATTTTAGATTTTGGATTGAGGGAGTAGAAATTATTTTAGATTAAAGCGAGAGCGATCGATTGGCGATTTTAGATTGGGGATTTTCGATTGAGGGGAACATAAGTTATTTTAGATTAAAGTGAGAACTATCAATTGGCGATTTTGATCTCCCACTTACTTTACAAAGTTAGGTTTATGGATTTTCTGTTTTTTCAGGAAGTCTTAATCAATCAGTAAATCAATGAAACACAAGACTTGAGTTTGTATAAATTTCGATCTAGCTTTTAACCGCAGGTTTCCCCAGTACAGACACAGATGGACGCAGATGATTTAATAATTATTTGAAAGCGATTGAGTACAAATCGAGTCTAAAATACAATAAAACTTACCCACGGCTGTCATCATCTTTGTTTTTTTTCCGAAATACTATCGGGGATCATCTGTAGTTTTACAAAAAAACTAGCGGAATGCGGAAAGCGAGCGTGACTTTAGTGCGCTCGATGAAAGCGGGCGGGGACTTCAGTCCCCTTCAGTCTTTCTTGTAAAGTATTGTCACAGACTGTATTTGTTTTACACCAACTTTGCTGTTGTAAGTATATCGTGATCAGGTCGAAGTCATGCTAGTTTTTGAATTCAAAATATACGGAAAGCGACAGCAGTTTGATGCTGTCGATCAAGCTATTAGAACAGTACAATTTATCCAAAACAAAGCAATTCGCTTGTGGATGGATGGCGAAAAGATTGGTAAAAACGATCTAAGTAAATACTGTGCATTATTAGCAAAAGAATTTTCGTTTTGTGATGAATTGAACAGCATGGCTCGACAGGCGAGTGCAGAAAGATCATGGTCTGCAATCTCCCGATTCTACGATAACTGTAAGAAGAAGGTTCCCGGTAAAAAGGGATTTCCACAGTTCCAAAAAGACAACCGCTCAGTCGAATATAAGACTAGCGGTTGGAAATTGGCAACAGATAGGAAATCCATCACCTTTACCGACAAACAGGGGATTGGGAAGCTGAAACTAAAAGGGACGCGCGACTTGCATTTCTACCAAGTCACTCAAATTAAACGAGTCAGGTTGGTAAAACGTGCAGACGGCTACTACGTTCAGTTTTGCATTCAGGTTGACCGTTCCGAAGTCGTAGAAATAACTGGAAATACCATTGGACTAGACGTAGGATTGAAAGAATTCTAGACCGACTCCAATGTAATTGCAGTAGAGAATCCACGATTTCTCCGCAAGGGAGAATGTAGACTGAAGAAGTCCCAAAGACGGGTATCAAGGCGCGTCAAGGGTTCCAACAACAGAAAAAGAGCCAGAGTGACTCTGGGAAAACGCCACCTCAAAATAAGTAGACAACGTAAAGATTTTGCTGTGAAATTAGCAAGATGCGTAATTCAGTCTAACGACTGCATAGCTTACGAAGACTTGAGGATTAAGAACATGGTGAAGAATCACTGTCTAGCGAAATCGATTAACGACGCATCTTGGTATATGTTCCGAGTTTGGATGGAATAGTTTGGCAAAGTATTCGGAAGAATTACGATTGCCGTTTCACCCAATGGAACCAGCCAAGAATGCTCTAGCTGCGGAACGATTGTTAAGAAGAGTCTATCAACACGAACTCACGTTTGTAGATGTGGATGTGTTTTAGACCGTGATCACAATGCAGCTAAGAATATCCTAAGTCGGGGATTAAGTACGGTAGGGCATACCGGAACTTGGGGTAACAATACCTTGAACGCTTGTGGAGAATTGACCGCTACCGATGTTGAAGTAATTCTGCATCGGCAAGTCGATTCATAGAAGCAAGAATCGAGCGTGGCGTTGACTCCCGCTTGAGTGTCAAATTTGTAGTGCTGTGTTGCGATCGAGTCTTGGATAGCTGTGCTGTGCGAGACAGCACTCAAAAAAAATGCTTTGCGACAGAAATGAGATGCTCCCTACTCTCGTTAAAAGCCACTTCAACGACAAAAATCCGGTTTCTTAGGTATTGATGCGTAAGTCATATACAATATCGAGATCCACTCACATTTTATTGTCCAGTCTGCTTGCGGTGCTTTGATCACCAATGTTACAAATATAAATATTCAGTTCGCTAATTTTGCTAATTTAACCAAGCTTCGCAGATGTTTTCTCATTAACTTAGCTCCGCTCTCATTAACAACTCTGTGGTAGTGAAATATCAATTGTATCTATAGCAATTATTAAAAAAGAAGTGAAGAGTAATGACGATAGACCATTGATTACCAATTGCCCAACCAGTATTTATTACTTAAATACAAGTAATATAGACTTTTTTATAAAAAGAATAATTTAATTCTATGAACATCGATATTTTATTGTTGATTTCATTATTATTGATTGCGTTGGGAGCAGGATTTATGCTCTTGTCAATCATCAAAACTCAAAAAATTTTAGATTTACTAAAAGAACACAGTGGCTATCTAGCTTGGAAGATACTGCGGTTTTTGATGGTGTTTTTTCTACTGGGATATTGCCTAGCTTTATTCTTACTTATTAATCAACAGTGGCAATTCCTTCCTATTTTGATTGGCTTAGTATTTTGCCTGGGTTCACTATTTGTTCTGCTTAACGTTAATATCTATCATTACACGTTCCAGCAATTATTAGCAACACAAGTTACTCAAGAGGTTTACCGCCGCGCTCAAATCGCAACAGAGACTACCTTATTTGAGCTAAAAAAAACCCAAGCAAAGCTGATTCATAGCGAGAAAATGTCCAGTCTCGGACAAATAGTGGCAGGTATTGCCCACGAAATTAACAATCCCATTGGTTTTATTCACGGCAACCTTAGACATCTGGAGGAATACACTCAAATAATACTGCATCTGATACAGCTTTATCATAAATACTTGCCACACCCTCCTACTGAAATTAAAACTGAACTAGAGGCGGTGGATTTTGATTTTGTGAAAAAAGATATTAGCAAAATATTACAGTCTATGAATGTCGGCACTACCCGAATCAAAGATATTGTATTATCGTTACGTAACTTTTCTCGTTTAGATCAAGCTGAGTTTAAAAAAGTCGATATTCACGAAGGAATTGATAGCAGTCTGCTAATTTTAAGTCATCGCTTGAATGCTACTTCTACCCGCCCGCAAATTTCGATCGTCAAAAAGTATGAAGCGCTGCCAAAAATTGAGTGCTGTGCGGGACAATTGAACCAAGCATTTATGAATATTATCGCTAACGCTATTGATGCAATTGATGAAAAAAGTGTTATAGACAATACTAATCAACTTGAAACAAAGGTAGGTCAGATTACTATTCGGACATCTGTAGTCGATAGATTTATTAAAATTGCGATCGCCGATAATGGATGCGGTATACTACCATCGATTCAAGGGCAAATATTCAATCCATTTTTTACCACCAAGCAGATCGGTAAAGGTACAGGAATGGGACTATCTATTAGCTATCACATTATTTGTGAAAAACATCACGGTCAGCTAAATTGTTCCTCAATTCCCGGAAAATTAACGGAGTTTACAGTTATGATTCCAATTATAATGTGAGGGTTGGTCTGTCGTAATATAGCCTTTATCAAAAAGGTGAGGAGTTGAAAATTTAGATTTTAGATTCTTCGACTTCGTTCGCGAAGCCGAAAAACTTAAAACTTGTACCGCGAAGCCGAAGTATCTATATTTTTTTTGACAAAGGCTATATTAAACCTCTTGTCGAATTCTTCGATCGACCGAAGTATTGGCGGGCTAAATCTAGAGGAAAAATTCAAGATTTTTTGCAGAAATACTTCGTTCGATCGCACGTTTGACCAGAAATTTAATGTTCTGGTTTTTACATCTAAGTTAGTAAATTAGATGAGTTTGACAGCCCGCAGACCAAACATCAGCACTGTCGCCAAGGCGACCATGCCTCCGAAAATCCCAAAATAAGCTATTGCTCCGCTAAGAGTCATGGCAATTTCTCCAAAATAATCAATAAAAAGACCTATAAGAACTATAATCTAAAATCTATAATCTAAATTAGATAAATATGCAATCGATAATTAAAGTTGACTTGGGCCCACAATCTTACAATATTTGCGTGCGATCGGGCGGCTTAGACGATCTCGGCACGCTGATGGGCGATTTAAGTTTGGGCAAAAAGGTGCTGCTGGTCTCGAATCAGTCGATTTTTCGGCAATATGGCGAAAGAGCAACAGCATCCCTCGAATCCGCTGGGTTTGAAGTCAGTACCTGCATCCTACCACCGGGAGAACAGTACAAAACGCTAAATTCGGTGCAGAAAATTTACAATGAGGCTTTGGCAAACCGCTTAGAACGTTCCTCAACAATGGTGGCTTTGGGCGGCGGGGTGGTTGGCGATATCACCGGTTTTGCGGCCGCGACTTGGCTGCGCGGAATTAATGTGGTGCAGGTTCCAACTTCGCTGCTGGCGATGGTTGATGCTTCTATTGGCGGCAAAACGGGGGTCAATCATCCTTCTGGGAAGAATTTAATCGGGGCTTTTCATCAGCCACGTTTGGTTTTGATTGACCCGGATGTACTTAAAACTCTGCCGGCGCGGGAGTTTCGTTCGGCGATGGCGGAAGTCATCAAGTATGGGGTGATTTGGGATGCTGAACTTTTCGGGAAGTTGGAGAATTGTAAGCGTTTGGATCAAATGCGCTATGTGAAGGCGGATTTGTTAGCTGAAATTTTGATCAGGTCTTGCCAAGCTAAGGCTGAGGTGGTTAGCAAGGATGAGAAGGAATCGGGTTTGCGGGCGATTTTGAATTATGGACACACGATCGGTCATGCTGTAGAAAGTTTGACTAATTACAAGGTGATCAATCACGGGGAAGGTGTGGCAATCGGTATGGCTGCGTCTAGCCGCTTGGCTGTGGAGTTGGGAATGTGGGATGCTGAGTGCGATCGCCGCCAATCTGCTTTAATTACCAAAGCTGCTTTACCGGCTAAGTTGCCGGCAGGTGTCGATGTTGAGGAGATTTTGAATACTTTGCAACTGGACAAGAAGGTGCAGGATGGCAAGGTGCGCTTTGTGCTGCCGGTGCGCTTGGGCGAGGCCGCTGTGAGCGATCGCGTGGATGGAGATGTGATTATACAAGTTTTGAGGGAAATGCTTTAAATTTTCGTTCTTGGGGGTGTTGAACCGCTCTACAAGGTCGATTAATGCCGATCGCCAATGATGTTTTTCTGTCAATGTTCGATCGGCATTTCAGCTTAGGAACTACTGGACTGTGAATTCATTTCTTCCAAAATTTTATCTACTCTAGTAGCAGCTTGAGTTCTACCCTGCTTGATAAATAACTCCTTAGCTTTTTTGAGGCTGGCTACTGCCTCCGCTTGGTCTTCCTTTGCACCTTGTTGGTACAAACCGACTCCTAAATTATTTAAAGCATCGGGATATTGGCTGTTAATTTTAACGGCTTGTCTCCATAGCACAATCGCCTCTGGCAACTTCCCTAGACTTGCCATCGCCACGCCCAAATCGTTGTGAGCTTTGGCGTGCTGCGGGTTGACTTCAATGGCTTTTTGGAATTGGACGATCGCATCGCTCATTTTACCTTGTCCTGACAGCAGACTTCCCAATTTATAATAAACATCGGCTTGTTTGGGATAGCGAGCGATTATTTGTCGGTACAAAACTTCGGCATTGACCAGATTTCCTTGACCGTAAAGGTCGTTGGCAGTTCTCAAACCCAGGGTGTAACCTTTGCCTACAACTTCGCACTTTTTCTCGGAGTTGCCTTGCTGCTTGCAAATCTTGAGTTCGTCTCCCTTCATCTCGTAGGATAGAACTTCGCGAACTGCCGGCCCCGGGCGCGGTGGCTGCGAGTTTTGCGACTGCAAGTTTGGGGAAATTTGCACCGTGGTTGGTTCAGCTTGTACAGGTGGGACAACTGCCAATGCGCACATTCCAGCCGCCACAATGCTTGGGCCAATCCAGGTAAAAGGTTTGAAAGGGCGAAACTCTCGATCGTTTTTCATGTCTTTTGTGGAAATGTGTTGTTGATATGCTGGGTTTCACTGCTTCGCCGTGAGAGTCCAAACACATGGCGACTTACTATTGAACTTGTTATTGACAGTCGAGACATTTTAGCACGCGATCGGCAGATTTTGAGTTAAATTAGAGTATATTCCCGATCGATTCTCAGTCAACCTTAGCAGGAAAGTAGAAATGGGGCAGTCTATTCTCACCATGCTGTTTGCGCTCATCCTCGGCTACGCTGTTAACTCAAGCGTGAAAATAGTCAGCGGTGGCGACGAAGCTTTAGTCGAACGTTTGGGTCAATACAAGCGCACCCTCAAGCCGGGATTCCACTTTATCAGTCCCCTGGTCGAAAAAGTCGTCTGCGTGGACACAAGCCGCGAACGAGTTTTAGACATTAAACCTCAATCAGCAATCACGGGCGATAATGTGGCCCTAGAAGTCGATGCCGTTGTGTATTGGCGGGTTGTGAATTTGCAGAAAGCTTATTATGGAATCGATCAAATTGAAAATGCGATCGCCAACTTAGTTTTAACTACGTTTCGCGCTGAAATTGGTCGATTGCCCATGCAAGACATCTTGAGTTCCCGAGATGACATGAATAAAAAGTTACTTAAGAAATTGGACGAAGCTACCGAAACTTGGGGCGTTAAAGTAATTCGCGTAGAAATTCAAAGCATTACACCTCCGAAAAGGGTGCAAGAAGCTATGGAAGAAGAACGCGCCACCAAGAGCGAATGGCAAGCAATGGTCAATAAGGCGATCGGCACTAAGGAGTATATGAGGCTCCTCGTTGAAGCTTTAGACTCCCATCCGAATAGCAAGCAAGTTTTGAATTACTTAGTAACCGAAAAATACTTAGAGGCTCAACAAAAATTAGGCGAAAGCGACAATGCCAAAATTCTGTTTATGGACCCGAAGAATATGTCAGAAGCTCTCAACAATTTGATGGATTCTATGCCGGATGTCGAGCCGCATACTCACGGGGGAGAACTCCAAGCAATCGACCAATCAACCGCTCAAGATTGATTTCTGAAGATGGCGTCGGCAACCAGACAAACATCGTGCATTTCTCTGACATCGTGAACTCGCAAGATATCTGCCAAATTTGCGATCGCACCTGTACAAGCCGCCGCTGTCCCCCAAATTCTTTGTTTAGCTTCCGGCTGCTGCAAAATCTGACCGATGAAGCTTTTGCGGGATACTCCGACTAAAATCGGACAGTCCAAAACACGAAATTTTGGCAACTGTTGCAGAATTTCCAAACTTTGACTGTAAGTCTTAGCAAAGCCAATACCGGGGTCGATAATTATCTGAGATTTGTCAATTCCCGCAGCAACTGCCGCTGCAATTCGACTCTGCAAAAAGTCCCCAATTTCCCCCATTAAATCCTGATAATCTGTGAGTTTTTGCATCGTCTGGGGAGTTCCCCGAATGTGCATCAAAATTATTGGTACTTGCAACTGGGCAACTGTTGACAGCATTTCCGAGTCAAAAGTTGCTCCCGAAATATCGTTGACAATATCAGCCCCCGCGTCAACCGCAGCTTTGGCAACCTGCGCTCTGGTAGTATCGACCGAAATCGGAACTGAGCCAAAAATATCGGCTTTTTGCCTCAGCATATTGACAACAGGTATAACGCGATCGAGTTCCTCGGCTAAGGATATTTCCGCTGCACCGGGCCGAGTAGATTGACCGCCAATATCAATAATATCTACCCCCGATTTTACCATATTTTCAGCTTGCGCTAAAGCAGATTCTATGGTATTGAAATCGCCGCCGTCGCTAAAACTGTCAGGAGTTACGTTCAAAACGCCCATTAAATAAGTGCGTTTCCCCCACTCGAAAGTTTTATTTCTAATGGTTAATTTGCGATCGTTCATCAGTTATTTTAAATAGCTATAAGTTATTAGACAAGATTGCATTCATTTGCAAACCATCTTGAAATTATCTGCGTTGCATCTGCCTTGTATCTGCGGTTGACAGGCTCGCATCAAAGATTTATGTAATCTTGTCTAATATTCGGGGCGGGCTAGAAGCCCACCCCACAAGAGTTTGATTATTTCTTGATATTCAATTGCAATGCTGAGCGATCTTACCAATTACAAATTACCAATTATTTATAATTGACAATTTTATCGAAACTCGCAGCTTCCAAACTCGCACCGCCTACCAAAACGCCATCAATCTCAGGCATCGCCATAACTTCATCAATATTCTCACCTTTGACAGAGCCGCCGTACTGAATTGGCACGTCAGGATTAATCAATTTACTCCGAATCAAACCAATAACTCGGTTAGCTTCCTTCGTTTCGCAAGTATCGCCAGTGCCGATCGCCCAAATCGGTTCATAAGCTATTACTAAGTTATCTTGATCAACACCAACCAAATCCTGAGCCAACTGAGATAAGATGTGAGATTCAGTTTCTCCGGCATCCCGCTGCTGCTTCGTCTCTCCCACGCACAGAATCGGAACTAAACCAGATTTCTGAGCAGCTTTCAGCCGCAAATTCACTGTTTCGTCAGTTTCGCCAAAATATTGCCGTCGTTCGCTGTGACCCACTATGACGTAGCGAACCCCAAGTTCTGTCAGCATTTGCCCGGAAATTTCGCCAGTATAAGCTCCCGACTCCTGCCAGTGGACGTTCTGAGCACCGAGTCTGATCCGGCTTCCGTGCAGGTTTTTCGAGAGGACACTCAAATCTGTGAAGGGAACGCAAAGCACGATTTCCCGTTCCTCTGGGGTTTCCGTCAGACAGGACATGAATCCTTGAAGAAACTCTAGGGATTCTGCCCTAGTTTTGTACATTTTCCAGTTGCCAGCTATAACTATTTTGCGCACTATTTTTTTAAATCCTTGTCCTTACAACGCATTTTATAGTCTAGAGCTTTAGGGTACATTTCGATCCCTTATTGCCCAAACTCGATGCGAGCTTGCTCAACTAGGTCAACTGTGATGACTTCGGTTTCGGCTTCGCGGGCTAGCTGCTCAATGCGGACGCGAGCTTGTCCCCGGACAAAATAGGGAATATTTTTGAGCTTGGTTTTGGCTTCGGGTGTCCATTTTAAATCGTTTGAGAATTCGGAATCTGGCATGGTGTATCGGTCGATCGACTACAAGCGCTCAGTTTTCAATTTTGACAAAAGTCTGTCTGATTATTGAATTTACCATGTTTTGGGGCGATCGGGCGATCGAACTAAACTAAACTAAAACGGCGGTTGAAACCGCGCCTAGACAAACTTGCGTCTTCAACCCGCGCACCATCCGGGTTTCGTTTGTGTAGACGCGGTTTCAACCGCCGAATCTTCTAATCGGAATCTCGATCGCCAACTCAGTACCTTTCCCTAATTCCGAACTACACTTAAAAACACCACCGTGTTTCTCTACCACAATTTGGTAACTAATTGACAGTCCCAATCCAGTACCTTTGCCCACCGGCTTAGTCGTGAAAAAAGGGTCAAATATGCGTTCTCTCATCGATTCCGAAATTCCAGAACCGTTGTCAGAAATCCGAATCACCGCGCTAGGAACATTGCCATTAAGTTGACCGACAGCAGTAGAGATTTTAATTTGAGGACTCACTGATTTGCGATCGACCAACTTGTCCGATTCCAAAGCATCGATCGCATTTCCGATGACATTCATAAACACCTGATTCAACTGTCCGGCATAACACTCAACCAGAGGCAAAGTGCCGTACTCTTTAACTAGCACAATGGGTGCACTGTCGGGATTAGACTTCAACCTGTGCTGCAAAATTAACAGCGTGCTGTCAATGCCTTCGTGAATATCAACCGCCTTCATTTGACTTTCATCCAGACGAGAGAAATTTCTCAAAGACAGAACAATTTGACGGATGCGATCGGCTCCCACCTTCATAGACAATAGCAACTTCGGCAAATCTTCGAGCAGAAATTCCAAGTCAATATTTTCGGTCAATTCAGCAATTTCAGGACTAGAATCGGGATATTGCTGCTGGTAAAGTTCCAGCAAAGTCAGCAAATTTTCAGTATAATCACTAGCGTGATTGAGATTACCGTAAATAAAATTAACGGGATTGTTAATTTCGTGAGCAATGCCTGCCACCAGTTGCCCCAAACCAGACATTTTTTCAGTCTGAATCAATTGAGCTTGAGTTTGCTGCAAATCCTTTAAATTTTGAGCAATTTGTGCTGATTGGTTTCTGGTTTGAGCCAGCAAATCGGCTTGTTGAATAGCTACACCTAACTGATTGGCAACTTGAGCTAAAAATTTAACTTCTGAACTTTCCCAGCAGCGCGGCCCAGAATGTTGATAAGCTGCCAACAAACCCCAAAGTTCTTGTCCCACAAAAATTGGTGCGATCGCATAAGCCTTCACCTGAAATTGCTCTAAAATACCGACGACACACTCCGAGTGACAAACTTGATAGATATCCTCAACGGCTAGAGTTTCATTATTGCGATACCTGCCGCCTCGGTGTTGCTGCAAATAAGTATCCTCCCAAACCGTATTGATATCTTCCCCTACCAATTTTTTCCAGCCATCTTTGACAAACTCAGCAACATATTCGCCGCCCCAATCAGAATTGAAGCGA
Source organism: Microcoleus sp. A2-C3 (assembly GCF_036706065.1). Taxonomy (NCBI): domain Bacteria; kingdom Bacillati; phylum Cyanobacteriota; class Cyanophyceae; order Oscillatoriales; family Microcoleaceae; genus Microcoleus; species Microcoleus sp. A2-C3. Next base: position 48,267 of record NZ_JAUBVX010000046.1, read on the forward strand.
TATACAGCAATTCTATCAACTTGCATAAACTGACAAACTTCTTGAGTTGCTGTCTGAAAAATCGCGTTAATATCGAGAGATTCTCGAATCTTGACCACCACTTCAAACAGTATCCGCTGTTGCTCGGCAGCCCACTGGATATCGATCGTTTGCTGCCGCGTTTTGGCGAGCAAATCTGCTTGTTCTAATGCAACGCTCAACTGAGCTCCAACTTGCGTCACAAACTGAATTTCCGAACCGTTCCAATTGCGCGGACTGTCGCATTGGTGCACGCACAGCAAACCCCAAAGTGCGCTGCCATTCATCATTGGCATAATTATTTGCGCCTTAATTTGAAATTGAGCTAAAAGAGCAGTGTGGCAGTCTGAGAGTCCCGCATTTTCGATGTCTGGCAGCACTTGAATTTGTCCCTGACTGTATTTTTTTGCATACTTTTCGCTAAAGAAACGATCGTAAACTTTTACATTCATTGCTGAATCAAAAGCTGGCAAAACAGCTTCGGTAATAAATTCACCTTCATTAAAATTCAAATCAGGATCGAAGCGATAAATTCCAACTCTATCTGCATTTAAAATTCGCCGCAGTTCTGTAGTTGTCGTGCAAAAAATTGTATCTAAATCGAGAGATTGTCTAATTTTAGCAACAACCTCAAATAGTATCCGCTCCTGCTCGGCTGCCCGCTGCAAATCAACTGCTTGCTCCTGAGTTTGAGCGAGCAAATCTGCTTGTTCTAGGGCGATGCTGAGCTGAGCGGAAATTTGGGTAGCAAACTGAATTTCGGAAGATTCCCAGTGGCGGGGAGCCGAACACTGGTGCACGCACAGCAACCCCCAAAGGTCGTTGCCTTTCATCACCGGTGCAACTAAAGTAGCTTTCACCTGAAATTGCTCCAAAATTCCCCGAAAACAATCTGGCAGTCCCACTTGTCTGATGTCGGGCAGTGCGTGAACTCGCCCCCTAGAGTATAGCTGGGCGTATTTTTCTCCAAAGCAATGATCGTGCACTTTCACAGCCATTGCTGAGAGAAAATCTGGTAAAACATCTTCGGCAACGAATTCGCCATCCTTAAAATTCGATGCGGGATCGAAGCGGTAAACCCCAACGCGATCGGCATTTAAAGCCTGCCGCACTTCCTGGGACATTGTGCTAAAAATCCTGTTCAAGTCCAGGGATTCTCGCATTTTTGCCACCACTTCAAACAGCACTCGCTGCTGTTGGGTCAACTGCTGTAGTTGAGCTGTCCGCTCTTGAACTTGATTTTCTAAATTAGTGTTAAGTTCCTCTATTTGTTGGTCGAGTTGGTAGTGGTTAATTGCCTTAGAAAAATGGCTGCCAAAAGTTTGTACGAGTTCAATTTCTTCAGCATTCCATTCGCGAATCTGAGCGGTTTTTGACTCTTTCCACGCTTCAAAAGATATCCGAGATTGGGCGAGCCGCCCGTCGGCATCAAACTGTCCTGCCCAGAGAGTTTCGGTGTCAAATTCTTCTCTAAAAATGCTCAAATAACCGAATATTTGCTGGCGGTTTCTGAGCGGTATGATTAAAATGCTGCGAATTTTTGTCGATCGAAATGCAGGTTGCAGGCTTCTCAAACTGCTAATTTTGTACAAGTCGGGAATTGCCCAAACCTGTTGCTCGCCCGACTTAAAATATTCGGGCCAGACGCTGTATTGCTCTACCTGCTGGTATTTTGCCGAAACTTGCATCCTCGGCCCTGATCCGCAAGTGTAGACTTTGGGTGCGCGAGTGGAATTGTCGGAGTTGGGTTCTAAACTGGTGACTTTGTTGCTGTCAAAAATGCACAGCCTGCCACCGGCTGCGTCTAGTGCAGCTACAGATTCTGCCAAAGCTGCTTGCAGTTCGATCGCGGGCTGGGAGTGCAGGGCTGCGGCGACGCGGTTGACGGCAGCTTCCCGCTGAGCTTTCGCTCTCGCGCGCGCCAGGAGGGTTGATTGGGCTATGGCGACGCCGAGGTGATCTGCCACCATCTGAACGCCTTGCAATTCGTCTTCTGGGACACTCCGGGACTCGGAGTGGTGAGATACCAACAACCCCCAGAATTCTTCGCCATGAAAAATTGGTACTGCTAAGGAAGCCTTGACGCCGAGTGCAGTCAAGTATTCAGCGTGGCAGGAGTCGATCGGCCTGTACCGCACTTCGTCGGGCAGCAGTTGGCCGGAAACCGCGTCGCGGCGGGGACTTTGGCCTAGCTGCCCGGAATCGATATCGGCGATCGATCGCACTTGTACTTGCGCGAACAGTTGGCGGGCGTGAAGGGGAATATCGTCTGCGGGAAAATGCAGCCCCAATAGCGATGGTAAGCGGTTGCCGTTAATTGATTCGGCAATCACTTCACCACTGCCATCGCTATGGAATTTGTAGATTTTTACTCTGTCTGTTCCCAAGAACGATTGAACTTCCGCTGCTGTGGCGCTGAGAATTTCTGGCAATTCTAGAGAGCGGCGAATGCGGTTGGCGATGCGATCGAGTAAATTTACTCGATCGTACATTACCTTGACATTTTGGATCTTTAATGAGTCCATTATTAATCTTTTGCTTTCCCAGCAATAATATTAAGTGGCTGAAAAGTCTTGTGCCTGTTACAAAAATAGACAAGCACAGGCATTTAATAAAATATGAATATCCAGTAGGGCGATGGTAGATGAGTTTTGCGCCGCTAGGGATCTGCCTTGACACTGCAACTTCCCATTGCAACTTTCAATTTTGTGTGATTAAAACTTTTCTACTCTCAATATAAACTTTGTAGAGCGTGCCTTGCAAGCTCTTTACCCGAACAAATTAAAATTGTCAAGTGTCAAGACTTGCAGAATCATTCAGAGAAAGGTCGATCGACTTTTGAGCCATTTTTTCCAGATATACCAACCTGACAACTAGAAAGTTCTTGATTTCCCAAAGCCACACAGTCTATTGCTTTTTTTATTCTTCCTGACATCCGTTATATCCCGTACATTGTTCGTTGCCGAACTTCCTTCTAGCCTAAAAAAGCTCCCGCCGTTAAGCAGGAGCCTTTTTAGATTAGACCATCAAATCAGCAAAAGCGCGATCGATTAGTCCAAATCAGGCATAGACAGCACAGCTTCATTTTCGCGATTGATACCTCTTTCAAAGCCAGCGACAGCCGCGCGAGCGCGACCAGCGTGCCACAAGTGGCCGACCAAGAAGAAGAAACCCATCACAAAGTGGAAACAGGCCAACCAAGAACGGGGAGAAGTATAGTTAAAGGCATTAACTTCAGTTGCCAAGCCGCCCACAGAGTTCAAAGAACCCAAAGGAGCGTGAGTCATGTACTCAGCAGCTCGGCGAGCTTGCCAAGGCTGAATATCGTTCTTGATTTTGTTCAAGTCCAAACCGTTAGTACCGCGCAAGGGTTCCAACCAAGGGCCTTGGAAATCCCAGAAACGCATCGTTTCACCGCCGAAAATGATTTCGCCAGTAGGAGAGCGCATCAGGTATTTACCCAGACCGGTAGGGCCTTGTGCAGAACCGACGTTAGCACCCAAGCGTTGGTCGCGGATCAGGAAGGTCAAAGCTTGCGCTTGAGAAGCTTCCGGGCCCGTCGGGCCGTAAAATTCGCTAGGGTAAGCAGTGTTGTTGAACCAGACAAAGCAGGCGGCGATGAAACCCATAAGGGACAAAGCGCCCAAGCTGTAAGACAGGTAAGCTTCACCAGACCAGATTAAAGCGCGGCGAGCCCAGCCGAAAGGCTTGGTCAAAATGTGCCAAACACCGCCACCGATACAAATCAAGCTGAGCCAGATGTGACCGCCGATGATGTCTTCCATGTTGTTGACGCTGACAATCCAGCCTTCGCCACCAAAAGGAGAGCGAGTCAAATAGCCAAAAATCACAGCGGGGTTGAGGGTTGGGTTCGTGATAATACGCACGTCGCCACCACCTGGAGCCCAAGTGTCATAGACACCGCCGAAGAACATGGCCTTAGCCACCAGCAGCAAGCAACCGCCACCCAATAAAATCAGGTGATAGCCGATGATGTTGGTCATCTGGTTCTTGTCTTTCCAGTCGTAGCCGAAGAAGGAAGAGTATTCTTCGAGAACTTCTGGGCCGCGAACGGCGTGATAAATGCCGCCCAAACCGAGAACAGCAGAGGAAATCAAGTGCAGAACACCGACTACGAAGAACGGGAAGATATCAATAACTTCACCGCCGGGGCCGACGCCCCAACCCAAAGTAGCGACGTGGGGCATCAAGATTAAGCCCTGTTCGTACATGGGTTTTTCTGGGATAAAGTGAGCGACTTCAAACAAAGTCATTGCACCAGCCCAGAAAACGATCAAACCAGCGTGAGCGACGTGTGCGCCCAGCAGTTTGCCTGAGAGATTGATTAAACGAGCGTTGCCTGACCACCAAGCGAACCCGGAGGATTCTTGGTCGCGACCGCTTGCGTAGGAATTAGAGAGCGTTACCACGCGGTAGAACCTCCAACGATGTTAGGTTTAGGTTTTGGATTTCGGTTTTTTTGTTCCCCAGTAGGGTACGGGAGTACCGCGCCTGCGCTGGGGAATAGGGATTTGGATTTCAATTTGAATTTAAAAAACTTAAATTAATCTGAAATCCAAATCCTGATTTTTTTAAAGTGCGTTACCGCGAGGCAGAACTTCTTCTGGGAAGATGAAGTTTTCGTGGGGTTGGTCGGTCGGAGCCATCCAAGCACGGATGCCTTCGTTAAGCAGAATGTTCTTAGTGTAGAACGTTTCAAACTCAGGATCTTC
>NZ_JAUBVX010000047.1:0-51561 GCF_036706065.1 Microcoleus sp. A2-C3
GTGATGCTATATCTGCCCATTTTTGTGACTTATTTATGCCTTCTTTAATTCCCCAATCTTAGACCTGAATCCTTACACCGAAACAACCTACTGTCACGGTTTGCGAACTGATTGATCGAGATTATACCAAGCAACTATTTCGCTTGGGCGAACCGATTGTTTCTCCTCTATTAAAGAGTTTGCAACTGCGGTTAGATGATATTCTGCCCCGTTAGATGAGACGGCGGTTGAAACCGCGTCTACAAAAACGAAGTCCGAGCTCAGAGGGACTCAAGAAAATAACATAATTTTAATTGCCCGGTATTCTTCAACCCACTCCCGTCGGGTTTTGTCTGTATATACGCGGTTTCAACCGCCCGGTTTTCTTAAATAAAAAATGATTGTTAAGCCCGATCGCGCGCTAAGATAAATCCCATGAATAACGATCGCACATCTAACCCAAACATCCCTCCGCATACCTGGAAACGTCCCATCGGCCTCGGTTGGGAGAATCCCTATACAGTCCGCTATGCAAGCAATCTCGACGACGGGCCCTGGCACGGAATGCCTCTGGGTGGCTTCGGGGCTGGCTGCATCGGGCGATCGCCCCGTGGCGACTTCAACCTCTGGCACATCGACGGCGGCGAGCATATTTTTCGCAGTTTACCCGCTTGTCAATTCAGCGTTTTTGAAGAAACAAAAGGTAAGAAACAAGCCTATGCACTATCTACTGAACCTCCGACAGATGGCAGTTTATCTAGTTGGAAATGGTATCCCTCCGAAGGAAGAAGGAAGAAGGAAGAAGGAAGAAGGGAAGATGAAGAAATAACGGGAGAAGAGTCAAATTCTGGGACTTATCATGCTTTGTATCCGCGTAGTTGGTTTGTTTATGAAAATGTGTTTGAGGCTCAATTAAGTTGCGAGCAATTTTCGCCAATTTTGCCGAATAATTATCAAGAAACCAGTTACCCAGTTGCGATGTTTGAATGGGTGGCGCACAATCCTACAGATGCGCCGATTACTCTCAGCATCATGCTGACTTGGGAGAATATTGTCGGCTGGTTTACTAATGCTAACAAGTCGCCGGAAGTCATGGTGCGAGATGATGGTAGTCCATTTTATGACTATCAACCCCGGTGGGGAGAAAGTGCCGGAAATTTGAATTTGTTTGTGGAAGATTTTCACCGAATTGGTTGCGTGATGGCGCGGTTGAGTGCTAACGATCAGCCACAAGAGGGGGAGGGACAGTGGGCGATCGCAACTATTACCAATCCGGCGGTAGAAGTATTCTATCAAACTCGCTGGAATCCGGTGGGGAATGGCGAGGATATTTGGCGACACTTTTCTAGTGAAGGTTTCTTGTTGGATGACAGAGATGAGACAGCCGCCGCCGCAGGGGAACGGTTGGCTTGTGCGATCGCAGTTCGGTTTACAATTAGACCAGGCAAAACTCGCAAAATTCCCTTTATTTTAGCTTGGGATTTGCCAGTTACTGAGTTTGCATCGGGAGTTTCTTACTACCGCCGCTATACTGATTTCTTCGGACGGAATGGCAAAAATGTTTGGCCGATTATTCGTACCGCGATGAAGCATTCCGATACTTGGCGCGAAAGTATTGAAGCTTGGCAAAAACCCATTTTAGAACGCACAGATTTGTCAGATAGTTTTAAAATGGCGCTGTTTAATGAGTTGTACATTTTGACTGACGGCGGTACTCTTTGGACTGCGGCGGATGAACGCGATCCCAAGGGTCAATTTGGGGTTTTGGAGTGCATTGATTACCGCTGGTACGAAAGTTTAGACGTGCGACTGTACGGTTCTTTTGCTTTGTTGATGCTGTGGCCTGAATTGGAAAAGTCGGTAATGATTGCCTTTGCGAGGGCAATTTCGACGGGAGACGATACTCCGCGAGTTGTTGGCTGGAATCAATCTGCGGCTATTAGAAAAGCTGTCGGTTCGACACCGCACGATTTGGGTGCTCCCAACGAACATCCTTGGGAGAAAACGAATTATACTAGCTATCAAGATTGCAATTTATGGAAGGATTTACCTTGCGATTTTGTGTTGCAGGTTTATCGGGATTTTCTGTTGACTGGTAGCACAGATTGTGAGTTTTTGCAAGATTGTTGGCCTGCCATTGTTGAGGCTTTGGCTTATCTAAAAACTTTTGATGAGGATGGGGACGGCATTCCTGAGAATTCGGGTGCGCCGGATCAGACGTTTGATGATTGGCAAATGCGGGGGATTAGTGCGTATTGCGGGGGTTTGTGGTTGGCGGCGCTGGAAGCTGCGATCGCGATCGGCGAAGTCTTAGAAGATGCAGCACCCGAAATAATTCCCAATCCCCAAGCAAAGATTGCATTATATCACAGTTGGCTGCTACAAGCAAGACCGAACTATCAGGAAAAACTGTGGAACGGTCAATATTACCGTTTGGATAGCGAGAGTAATTCGGAAGTAGTGATGGCAGACCAATTGTGCGGTCAATTTTACGCAAAATTGTTAGGATTGCCGGATATTGTGCCGCCAGAATGTGCTGTCAGCGCTTTAGAAACTGTGTATAAATCTTGTTTTTTAAAGTTCAATGACGGCGAGTTTGGGGCGGCGAATGGAGTAATGCTAAACGGTGCGCCGGAAAATCCGAACGCGACTCATCCTTTGGAAGTTTGGACGGGGATTAATTTTGGGTTGGCGGCTTTTTTGGTACAGATGGGAATGGAGGATAAGGCGTTTAAGTTGACTGATGCGGTGGTGAGGCAGATTTATGAGAATGGGTTGCAGTTTCGCACGCCGGAAGCTATTACGGCGGGCGGGACTTTTCGGGCGAGTCACTATTTGCGGGCGATGGCGATTTGGGCAATTTATGGGGTGTTGACTGGTTTTAAATAGGGAATTAGGTTCGATCGTTCGGACTTCAGTCCTTTCTTGAGTTAAGCTAAGGAAGGACTGAAGTCTTGATTGCGAACCAGTTGGATAAATCTGGTTGCTTATGAATTCTGTGTTAAAAAACTATTGTGTTAGTGTTGAGTTTCCTGATGTCAGCGGTGCAGAACACTTGGAAATGCTTCAAATTCGCGATCGCCTCGTAGAAATTGAATCTGACTTGAGTGAAGCCGAAAAGACGTTACTCACCAAGGGCGATCGCCAATTAATTGAAAATGTAAATGATTTTTATCATGAGTTGTCGCGCTTTGTCAATTTAGCTGACATCAGAAAAGCTGAAGCTATTCCTCCTCAACGCTGGTGGTGGTATTTGGATGTGTTAGTGTTTTTGCCAATTTCCTTGAAACCAGAGTTAACGAGTCACAGCGAATCACTGTCAAAACGGTCTTTTTAGGGATTGGTTGTGTGTAAGTGCGATCGTACTTCCTGCTAAAAATTCCGTGGCGCACTCTTCCCCAGCCGTTAAAACTGACAGATAGACTCTGGTTTGAGGGGGCAGGTTTTATTTGCGATCGGATTGTCTTCGAGGTCGAGTTTAGTTAGTTTAGTCAGAGATGTCAGGGGTGTAATGTCTGATATTTTAGTGTCTCTAATAATGAGCTCAATTAGGTTAGTTAAAGATGTCAGGGGTTTAATGTCTGATATTGGATTGTTTGTGAGAGCGAGATAAGTTAGGTTAGTCAGAGATGTCAGGGGTTTAATGTCGGATATTTTAGTGCCGCTAAGGATGAGGGAAGTTAGGTTAGTCAGAGATGTCAGGGGTTTAATGTCTGATATTTTAGTGCCGCTAAGGATGAGGGAAGTTAGGTTAGTCAGAGATGTCAGGGGTTTAATGTCTGATATTTCGTTGCTGCTGAGACCGAGAGCAGTTAGTTTAGTCAGAGATTTTAGGGGTGTAATGTCTGATATTTTAGTGCCACCGAGGTTCAGGAAAGTTAGTTTAGTCAGAGATGTCAGGGGTGTAATGTCTGATATTCCATTGCCACTAAGACCGAGCTCAGTTAGTTTAGTCAGAGATGTCAGGGGTGTAATGTCTGATATTTCCTTGCCACCGAGGTCGAGTTTAGTTAGTTTAGTCAGAGATCTCAGCGGTGTAATGTCTGATATTTTAGTGACGCTGAGACTGAGAGCAGTTAGTTTAGTCAGAGATTTTATGGGTGTAATGTCTGATATTTCATTGCTACTGAGACTGAGAGCAGTTAGTTTAGTCAGAGATTTTAGGGGTGTAATGTCTGATATTTTATTTTGTAAGAGTTCAAGGAAAGTTAGGTTGGTCAGAGATTTTAGGGGTGTAATGTCTGATATTTTATTGCCAGCGAGGTACAGGTAAGTGAGGTTGGTCAGAGATTTTAGGGGTGTAATGTCTGATATTTTATTGCCAGCGAGGTAGAGTTGAGGGAGACTTGAAAGCTTCTGGTTAGCTGGTTGGCACTCATTAGTTCCAGCTTCCTTCAACAACGCATCAACAGTAATTCTAGCCTCTGGGTTCAAATTAACTTTATTGGCACACCAATCGGTAAAAGTTTTGTAGTTTGCTGTCGGTGTTTGCTGGGCAACCGACGCAGGCAATCTGTCTGCTGTCGGTGTCTGCTGCCTGACAGCCTGGGGCAATCTGCATCCGCTAAGAATTAGAATTAAAGACAGGCTGAAGACGATACACTGCCAACCATACCGCTTCGCAATTAGAGACAAATTCCTGTTACTTAAAAGCTTTTCTAACATTTGGCGTTCCTCCCAGTTTTTCTAGAAACTCTCTGAGTGAATTCATGATAACATCGCTTACGCAAGTGAAGAAGGACTAAAGTCCTCACTACGAACCAAAGTCAATTACGATAAAATCTTGTTGAGTGATGAGATTAGCTGGTACGCCGTTGAGAGTAGCTAAGATTTTATCTGTGTTGGCAATTTTGATTAAGGTTGTAGTGTTTTCTTGGAGAATGCTGATGCGATCGCCCTTTAAGCCTCCCATCAAAACCAATAAATCCTCACCTTGCCTAAAATCAACAATAACATCGCCACCTTCCGCCGCAGTCAAGCAAAAGTAATCGCGCCCGCTTCCCCCAATCAAAGTATCATCACCGTTACCGCCCCACAGAGTATCGCTACCCTCACCGCCACACAATTGATCGGCATCTCCACCGCCAAAAATTAGATCGTTGCCGTTACCGCCGCACAAATAATCTTTTTGACTGCTAGCATCCGTCGCGATATTCTCAATATCTCCGAAAATTGTATCATCGCCTTCGCCGCCGCAGATCGTGTCACTTCCCAAATCTCCAAACAGCAAATCGTTGCCAGATTCGCCGCAAATTAGATCGTTACCTTTGCCGCCGAAAATTGTATCATTTCCCTCGCCGCCAACAAGAGTATCTGCGCTTTCTTGCCCGTACAAAACGTCGTTGCCGTTATCCCCAAAAAGCAAATCTTTTCCTGTTAAGTCGCCCTCAGACGAGTCAGAAGTGCCGCCAAATAAACGATCGCCCCCTTCATCCCCAAGCAAAGTATCGTTGCCTTTGTCGCCCCAAACTACGTCATGATCTTTGCCTGCGATCGCCCGATCGTCATGTTTCCCGGCATAAATAACATCATTCCCAGCGTGCCCGACGATGTAGTCATGATCTTCGTTACCAAATATGGTGTCGCTATCTACATCCGCGCCCACAGCAACCGGGCTAGCAAAACCACCGTAAATATTATCGCTACCCAATAAGCCCATTAGCAAGTCGCTGCCATTAAAACCGTTGATGCTGTCATTAATATGGCTACCGGTGAGGGAATCCCTGCTGTTTGTACCGCTGAGGATGTTTTCAGGGATATTGGGGCGGAGAATGGCAGCGCGATCGGGTAAATTGATTCGATCGCACATACAGTCTTCCGAAACAGCAGGAATTAGCGCAGGTTGGGAAGTTTCGGTTTGGGCGATCGCATAATTCGGATTTGCGATCGCAATTTCCCCAGGTTTAGCCGTTGGAATTGGAGTTTCCGCAGGAGTTGGAGTCGAAATTGGTGTCGGAATTGAAATTTCCGCAGGAGTTGGAGTTGGAATTGGTGTCGGAATTGAAATTTCCGCAGGAGTTGGTGTCGAAACTGGTTTCGCCTTCAGAGTTTCCGCAGGAGTTAGAGTCGGAGTCGGAATTGGTGTCGGAGTTTCCGCAGGAGTTAGAGTCGCAACTGGTTTCGCCGTCGGAGTTTCCGCAGGTGTCGGAGTCGGAGTCGGAATTGGTGTCGGAGTTTCCGCAGGAGTCGGAGTCGCAACTGGTTTCGCCGTCGGAGTTTCCGCAGGAGTTGGAGTCGGAATTGGCGTCGGAGTTTCCGCAGGAGTTGGAGTTGGAATTGGCGTCGGAGTTTCCGCAGGAGTTGGAGTTGGAATTGGCGTCGGAGTTTCCGCAGGAGTTGGAGTTGGTGTCGGAATTGGAGTTTCCGCAGGAGTCGGAGTCGGAATCGGTGTCGGAGTCGGAATTGGAGTCGGAATTGGAGTCGGAATTGGAGTGGTATCTACAATAGTCAAAACAGAACTAGAAATCGCTCCTAAATCGGCTTCATTCGTGGGATTGTTCAGGATTAAATTAACAGTTTCATTGCCTTCTATTTCCGAATCATCTACAATTTTAATGGTGAAATTTTTAGCAGTTTCACCAATTTCAAAATTTAAGGTTCCCGATGTTTGGTTATAGTCGATTCCAAAATTAGCAGTGCCATTACTTGTGCTATAATTTACAGCAGCAGCCGCATTACTAGAATCAGTGCGAGTAACGGTAATTGTGGCAAAATTACCATTTTCATTAACGATATAATTGGCGTTGCTGAAGTTAAATGTGCCTGGATTATTGAGGTTTATCCTGAAAGTTTGGTTAGCCGAACTATCGACACCACCGTTATCTATACCGCCATTATCTTTCAGGTTTAAAGTGATATTAGCACTGCCGATCGCCCCTGACGCCGGTGTAAAGGTTAGAGTGCCCGCCGAGTCGATCGCAGGTGGTACGCTAAACAAAGCAGCATTGTCATTTCCGACTACTTGGAAAGCCACAGTTTGTCCCGATTCGTTGGCGGGGCCCGGAGAAATCGCCGTCGCCCATCCCGGGATGGTTTGCGCGCCGGAGTTGCTAAAAGTGCGATCGCCCCCTTTGACAAACCCAGGTGCATCGTTGACTGCATTAACTGCGATCGAACGTGTCAAACTATTAGTGCTAAACGGTGTTGTTCCCCCAGTAACTGAAGCATTAACCCCCGCAGTACCGTTACCCACTCCGTTACTTCCATCCCACGCCCGAAACGTAATTTTTGGTTCACTTCCAGTGGTACTGTAATAATCTGGGTTGGGTACAAACCGGACTTTCCCAGGCGTTTGCAGTGAAACCCGCGTCAAGTTAATGTTAGCTTGCGCCGAGGTTGTGTCGTCACCAAGGAATAGAAAATTAGGAGTTTCATAAGGATCGATCGCGCCAGTAAATGCAGCATAATCTCGCAGCGGGCCGGTAAGTATAACATTATTGCTGTCGGAAATAAAGTAATTGTCGCCTAGAATTTTCAGAGTATAGTTAGTAGCAAGATTAGTGTTATAAGCAACATTTTCAGCAGCAACAAATAAGCCATTAGTTTGTCCGCCTGGATTCGGAGTAATGTTGTCGCCTTGGGCAAAAATATTGCCGGAAGTTGCAGATAGTTGCTGGAAACCGATTTCAATTGCTTTGCGATCGCTAGTAACCGCAACAATGCTAAAACCAGCTCGATTTTGATTCGTGCGGGATTCCGAGATGATTTGCAGATCAAAAGATAGGCTAAAGCCAGAATTGCGATCGAGCGTAGTAAATGACGAATTCAAAGGATTTACTGTGTAGCCAGCATAAATACTATTAGCATCAGTGCTGTTTAAATTAGCTCCATTCCCGCTAAATATTTCTGAAGCAAGAACAGTCGGAGAAGCGGGATTTAAATTAGTCAAAGACAGCCAATTTTGAGAACTGGGAGTGTTACCAAGTAAGCCATTATAAAGAGGAGTCAAGCCGAGCACTGTTGCTGAACTTTCCGACACTGTGCCGAAATTTGTCCAAGTATTGCCGTTAGTTGAAAATTGCCAGTTGCCGTTAGTATTGTCTGCGGCGGTAACTGCGACACCCAAAGCATCGCCATTCGCGTCATTTCCTAACTCGCTAGAGGTGTTGAAAATACTAAAGCCCGTGTTAGCTGCATTGGCTGTGTCTTCATCAATTGCGATCTGCGTATTAACAGGATTTACAAAAATTGGAGCGCTGTTGAGCTGCGGGTTGCGGAGACTATTAATATAAATAGTATTAATTCCGCCGTTGGGCAAACCCAAGGAACCGGAACTATTCACAGCATAATTAGCAGTGACGCTGACACCGCTAATAGCGCTAGAAAACTCGACAATTCCCCCGTTGTTTGGTGCGGAAATTTGAACCTTAGCGGCACTCCCAAAGGCTCCGTGGGTTCCCGATGTCCTCCAGGCGATCGCATCTACTGTATTGAAGTTTGTAGTGCTAGTATTATCAACATAAACAACATCTGAAGCTGCGAAATCCCCATCAAAATTTCCCACGGGGAGCAGCTTTGTCAAAAATCCACCTTCAAGGCTCAATCGAATGTTCCAATCATTATTTGTTCCCGACGGTATGGGGTTGTAGGCAATCTCTTGATTGGCGGTTGAACCGCCGATCGCAATTATTGTTCCTGCTTTAAACACAGGAGCAATACTCGCCATATTCGTAAATTGGTAAGCTGAATATTTGGCTGTTGTTGGAAGAGTTGAGTCGCCCACAAAATAGCTCTGAAGCTGAGTTGCACTTACATCTTCTGTTAGCAGTAACTCTACATATTCATTGCCAGTCAAGTCTCCGGTAGCGCGCCGGAATTCGTTAATAATTATCTGTCCCATTTAGATGCACCTAAATTAGAGATAAAAATCCGATAAAATGTGCCAAAAACATTCACCAGCTTGCAACATTCAAGTAGGTGAATATTTCGTATTTTACCCTAGCGTCAGACCGTTCGCTTGAAATATGGAGAAAATGTGAGGATATGACGCACCATACCAGAGGTGCGGATAGATGATTCACAACTTAACCTGCATCACAGGGGATTTAAGCCCCCACCTTTAGATGGATTGTTTTTAGGCTGGGACTTAAATCCCCTGCCTAAAAACTTCGCTGTCAACTGTCAACTGTCAACTGTTAACGCACTCCTACTGATAATTTATATGAACTAAGGAAAAATACTATAAGTTGAATTTAGCCAATCAAATTTATAATGTCAAGCATCCGGTTACATCAATAAATTTTATTTATATAATTTTTGATATGCGGCTAATTAGCCGCATATCAAAAATGACTAACAAACTATATCGTGTTTGCATCGCTAACGAATTAAAACACTTCATTTTCGATTCCCACCCACCATTCGCCCAGATTCATTAAATCTTGGTGAAGTTCCGCAAGTTCTGTGATATATTCTTCAGCAGAAATGTCCGATCGCCTTTCTTGCAGTTTTTTCAGTCGCAGTTGCACCAACAGCCACGGTTTGGAAATTCCGTCGGTTGCTTCAATATATTTAGCTAGATTTTTGCTGTTCATTGTAATTAATCAGTAGTTAGTAGTCAGTAGTCAGCAGTCAGTAGTCAGTAGATATCTTGCACAAATCTTAGATTAGAGATAGAAACCGCAGATTAACGCAGATTAACGCAGATGTATTTCAAGATTGTTTGCGATTTTTGCAAAAGGTCAACTGACAACTGTCAACTGACAACTGTCAACTGTCAACTGTCAACTGACTATCTGTAATCCGAAGTCTGAATGTTCTTCAACTTCGCCGCATATTTCATGCCGTATTCTGGGCGGCAGAAGCGATCGATCTGAGACTCGAAAAACGCCCGATTCGCCTTCAAATGCTTCGGATTTGGGTCATCCAAAGGATATAATAGCGCAACCCGCAAAGCTTGAATAACCCCCGAAGTAACGCAGTACATCGATCGCTGGAACGTCACCCCAATTTGATTTAGGATATCATCTTCGCCACGACACCGCTGTTTGTAGAAATCCATCAAATAAGGCGGCAGGAAGTGCAGCATATCTTGTGCTAGCAAAGTCGGCGGAATTCCAGCAGTTCCTACCGGGAATTTATCTGCATACAAAACTCCGTAGTGGAAGTCTTTTTGATCGTCGGGAACTTCCCTGGCTTGCGCGTTGTACGATTTGGTTCCCCGGAACGGCGAAGTGCGGTAAAATATAGCTTCTACGTAAGGTAGCGCTGCTTCATACAGCCAAGTAAAACCTTTAGATTTCGGGATTATTTCGTAGGTTTCGCCGTCGATGACAACGTGGTGATAAATTGGCCTTCCGGCGATCGCAAATATGCCATTTGTGATGAAATCCATCGCCTGCGGGACAGTGGTAACTTTGCCTTCGTCGTACAAGTCGGAAACTTCAAAAAACACCGGGGCCATGACTTCCCAAAACAAGCCGAGATTGCTGTAATAAGACATCTGGCGGCATTGTTCTAAAAACATTTCGGGGAATGCTTTGTGCATAGCCAGCATGAACGGGTCTTTTTTGAAATAAGCTTTAATGGCGCGATCGGCATTAGCTTTGTATTCGTCGCTGTCGAGATAAGGGTCAAACTGATTGACAGGCACGTACATCCCCCGGTGCCAAAGCATCGACCTCATGACCTCTTCGGCAAATTCCATGTTAATGCGATCGTGCCACAAATGGTGAAACAGTCGCGACTTTTTGCCAGTTTCACCATTTTCCATGAACTCCAAAAGTTCCGGGTGTGCGCTTCCAGTCCCCCGCCAAATCCGTAAATCTGCACCATCACCTGAATAGTGATTTTGCAAATCTAAATACTCCTGGGGTAAGAAGTATTTAAAGAAGGGCAGCGGGTGTAAAAATACCCGTTCGGCGATGTAAAGTAAATCCCGCCAGTAGAAGTCCATCGGCACCGCGTAGGCCTTCCAAATCGCGATGATTTGCATCAGATTTTCCGGCGTATCTGGAATCATCGCGCCGCCAGCTTCCAGTCTGTGAATTACTTCGGCAAATTCGTGCTTGGAAGGAGGCAATTTAGTTGCTGGTTTAGTAGGTGTTTGTACCATTGTTTGTTCCTTGGTTTGAATGAATTTGACTATTTAGAAATATTTGGAATTAGGCCTAGGGCTTACGCACAGGCAGTCAGAAATTTGTTTCCTTTACGAATATTTTTCGTTAAAGTCACGAGGAATGGTAAAAAACTAAGGTTTGAATGTTTTTATGCCTCCAGGAATGTCGGAGGCAATCTTCTTGTTCGCAATTCCAGGCTCTGCGGACAAAGAGCGCAAAATTATGCAGTTAATCGTCCTTTTTGTCATCCCAAGGCTCCCGGCCTTTGGGAGAGCGGATGTTAATTACTGAGCCGTTCGAGCGGGTAATAGAAAAAGCATCAAATTCACCGTCGTCCATCTCGCCAACAACTCTGATTGTTTCACCTTTGGATACATTAATATCGCGCCAGGAGCGGGGGCCAGCATCGATTCTAATTTGACCGCTGCCGTCGTCGATAATCCACTCATTTTCATCAGCGTCTCCAAAACCGACTACTTTTCCAGAGATGGTAATTGGTGTTCTCGACGGTCGCAAATTGCTGATTCGAGTTAGGGATTGTGCAAAGGTAGAAGTGGCTGCTCCAGATGAAAGAATGGTTACCACTGCGAGCAAACTAAAAATCTTTTTCCGTTTCATGAGTTCTTATTTCCTGGCAATCAGTGCTATTTTGTCAGTGAGCTAAAACTCTCGCGTCTATTTATGAAGCTGCCGTAGTTGACGGCTCTATCCTATTTTAACACATTTATAATCTGCTGGGACAACGAAGAAGAAGAAATGAGAAAGAAGAAGAAAGCAGAATCATCAAAGACTCGTACTTTTTCCATCTTCCACTTTCTCACGCTCTATTTATCCGGCTGATAGCTAACAGCTACTTGAGAATATCTGCCCGTTGACAGAGTTACTGCCATCGCATTGGTAGTAGATTCGCTCCACTTCAGCAGCCACACCGGTTGCACTCCCAAGAAGAAAATGAGAGCGGCTAAGACTAGGGCTGGCATATTTTCGGAAAACTTAACCGCAGGGTAGTAAGCCGTGGCGTTGTCCAATTTTCCAAAACAGGTGCGGTTGAGCAGAATTACAAAGTAAACTGCTGTTAACCCGGAGGCTAAAATGCACAGCAAAGTCGGAATTGGAAATGCTGAAAAACTGCCTTGGAATACTAAAAATTCGGCGATAAAACCGACTAAACCGGGAATGCCGGCGCTTGCCATGCCTCCCAAAACTAACAGGGAACTTGCTGTGGGCAAACCTCGCAACGGGTTCATCAAGCCGTTGAGTACGTCCAAATCCCGCGTGCCGGCTTTGGTTTCGATGATGCCTACTAGATAAAACAGCAAAGCTAAAATCAAGCCGTGGCTTACCATTTGCCCGACTGCACCGATTAAGGCGAGTTTTGTTCCGGCTGCACAGGCGACGAGGATGTAGCCCATATGCCCGATCGAACTATAGGCTACCATGCGCTTGATATCTTTTTGGGCGATCGCGCTCAAAGCACCGTACATCACGCTGACTGTACCAATTATCGCTAAACCGGGAGCGATAATCGACCAAGTTTCGGGAAACATCTGCAAACCAAACCGGATTAAACCGTAAGTTCCCAACTTCGCCAAAACCCCTCCCAACAGAATTGCGGTTGCTGGCGAAGCTTCGACATAGGCATCCGGTAGCCAAGTGTGCAGGGGAACTAAAGGAATTTTAATTGCCAACCCCAGCAGCACAATTGTTAGCAGGATTAATTGCGTTTTCAAGGACAAGTCTTGAGTAGTAATCGCACTGTAATCGAAGTTTAAAGAGCCGCTCAGCCAAGCTACACCCAAAAATCCCGCTAAAACTAAAAGTCCCGAAACTGCCGTGTAAATCAGAAACTTCATCGCAGCGTATTCCCGCTGCTTGCCGCCCCAAATCGCAATCAACAGGTAAAACGGAATTAATTCTAGTTCGTAAAACAGGACGAACAGCAGCAAATTTTGAGACATTAAAGCTCCCACCACCCCCGCATTGATCAGTAAAATCAAAGAGTAATAAAGTTGGGGGCGAGCGATTTCTTCACCGGTACCATAGATTACTAATACCGTCAGTAATCCGGTTAAAACCACCAGTGGCAAAGATAAGCCATCAACCCCTAAGTTGTAGCTCAAACCTAATTGGGGAATCCAAGGCAAATATTCTTGAAATTGCAGTCCTGAATTTGTCGTATCAAATTGAGTCAGCAGCAGGATATTCAACAGAAAAACAGCAGCAGCGAAAGCGGAGGCTACTGAACGCACCCGCATCGTATTCATGTTTCCGGGCAAGAACCCGACTACCGCAGCGCCCAACGCGGGCAACCAGAGCAAGGCACTAAGCATAATGTGTGAACAGTGAAGAGTAAAGAATCTATTTTCTAGGTTTTAGCCATTAATGATTTGAGAGTTTAGATGTTGACTTTACCCCAAATTATTAATCACAAATTGCATTAGGAATCAGCAACAATACTGATAGCACCCGTATCTAAATCGTAGTATCCACCAACAACTTTCAGTTTGTTCTCCTCAATTAACTTAGAGATAACTGGAGATGCTTTCAACCTTTTAGCTTGCAGCAAAACATTAGCTTTTACGGCATTTTCGAGATGATCGCCCGGTTGGTTTTTCGAGCTTTCTACAGCAGGCTTAATTGAATCGACTAAACTGCCAATTTGGCCGGGAACTTCACCGCCCTTGAGGGTTGCACCTACCGCACCGCAGTTTTCATGCCCGACTACCATCAGCACTTTTGCTCCCAACAACAGCGTGCCAAATTCCAGGCTGCCCAGTTCTTCTGGAGTAACCACATTTCCGGCCACGCGACAGACGAATAAATCTCCAAATCCCTGATCGAAGATAATCTCGGAAGGAAAGCGGGAATCTGCACAGCCGAGAATAGCAGCAAAGGGTTTTTGACCTTTGGCTACTTCGGTGAGCCTGGATAAGTCTTGGTGGGGATTTGTGCGTTTTCTGTCAACAAATCGCTTGTTCCCGTCCATTAACTGTTTTAAAGCAGCATCGGGAGTCATGTCATTTTGAGCAATTGCTGGTGCCGGTGCAGCCACATCAGCGCCTAGTCGTGTTGCGAGTATTCCTGTACCTATTGCTCCTGCTACAAATTTGAGTGAATTACGTCGGGAAAGATTGACTGGTCGGTTATTGTCTTTCATGTATTTGGCATTGTTGGATAGGGTTTGAAATCTTTATTCAAGATTTCATTTATTTAAAATTTTAGGTTGTAAATGTCACCTAAAATTTTATACGTTATATCTCTTTACCCACCAACAATTAACGAGAGGCGAGCCAACAGAGGCCAGCTTACTAGCAGTCCCAAAAGTGCAACTCCGAACAAAATTGTCAGGGCGTAAAATTGAGTTTGACCGTTGACGTTGTATTTGAGGCTCTGTCCGCCGAAAACTGTGGCTAAACCGATTAAGTTTACGAATCCGTCAACAATATTGCGATCGATCCAGGATATGATTTGGGATATCAGACCGACTGCAAATACCACTGTGACGCGGTAAAGTTGGGCGGTGTAAAAGTCGTAGGCAAAGAAGTCTTGCACGGCTTGAGAACCAATTCGCACTGGTTTTTCCCACTTTTCGTTGAGATAAATAAATGCCCCTGCACCGATGCCGATCGCACTTGACAAAACTAACAGTCCCGCTGCTGTATAATTCAAAGTTGCCAAAGGCAGCAATTGCCACGCTGCGAGCAAGTGCGGAACGTGCAAGGTAAATCCCATTAACACGGTCATCGGCAAGATAAAAGGCCAGGAAACTTCCGGGGAACGTTCGGTCATTTGCTTTGGTTTGCCGCCGAAGACTAAACCGAAAACGCGCACTAAGCCAAAAGCAGTTACGCCGTTGACAAATAGCAGGATTCCTAACAGTGAAGGGTGGGTATTCCAAAGCCCGCCTGCTAATTCTGATAAAGCCCAGAAGCAGCCGAAGGGTGGAAGTCCAATCACTCCAGCAGCGCCGACAAGAAATGATATGCCGGATATTGGGCGCTTCGCCCACAAACCGCCAAGAGCTCGGACATCTTGAGTGATGCTGTTCCAAACTACTGAACCGATGCTCATCACCAACAAACCCATTGCCAAGGAATAAGCAAATATCAATGTCAAAGCTGTTTGGGTTTGTCCGGTACCGACTGCGATAAATACCAAGCCCATGTAAGAGCTAACTATATAGGATAGCGTGCGCTTGATGTCGATTTGGGCGATCGCAATTAAGGAAGCACCCACCGCCGTTGCAGCGCCTACAATAATAGTTGTCTTCAGCCCCACGGGCGACAAAGCGATGACCGGCTGCAATTTAATCAAAATCCAAGCGCCGGTTTCCACAACTACCGTGTTCCGCAAAATCGTTGCCGGCAAGGGGCCTTCCATCGCCTCATCCAGCCACAGGTGCAGGGGAAACTGAGCGCATTTGCCCATCGGGCCGGCAATCAAAGTTAAACTCAACAGCGTCGCCACTGTGGGGTCGATGTTTGCAGTCTTAGCCCAAACTGCCAACTCGTCAAAATTCCAAGTTCCCGCCAGCGGCAGAATTGCGACTACTCCCATCAACAGAAATAAGTCTCCCACGCGCTTAGTCAAGAAAGCATCGCGGGCTCCTGTCACCACCAAAGACTGATTGAACCACAGCCCGATTAGCAGGTAAGTTCCCAGAGTCAGGACTTCTAGAATCATGTAGCTGAAAAACAGAGAGTTGGACAAAACCAAGCCACACATCCCCGCTTCAAACAGCCCCATCAGGGAAAAGAACCTCGCCCAGCCCCAGTCCATTTCCATGTAACCGATAGAATAAATCTGCGCCAGAAGGTTTAGTCCGGTGATCAAAACTGTCGCCCCGACGGTGACAGCAGAGATGTCTAAAGGAATGGTTAAGTCTAAACCTGCTACGTTCAGCCAGGGAATGAACTGGTGTTGCGCCGGTTGGTTCCAGATTGCTGTGAGGGCGATGACGCCGTGGGCGAAAGCGAAGAAAGTTAAGATGGCGTTGACGTAACCGGAGGGTCTAGGCCCCGTGCGGCGAGTTATTGCTGGGAACCACAGTATCGAGAGAAATGCGCCGATGAGTGGATAGCAAGGTATAAACCAAACGGTCTGGAGTAGGATTTGAGCCATTGGCATTACCTGTAATTGTTACAAAAATTTAACAATCTGAGAATAATCTCGATCGTCAGAAGTAAAGATTTTTTGGGGTGACTGCGAGTTTCCTGTCCTTTTGAAACCGGGAGCTTCAAAATAGACTTATTAATTTTATATTAAGGATTGCCTGAAATTTTCATATTCGCTGATTCAGCATACTTATATACAGATAAACTCTACTTATATGATGCCAAGATTCAGACGGCGGTTGAAACCTGGTTTACACAAACGATGTTTGCCTCTGCATACCCAAGAGGACAACAGAGGTCTTCAACCCGCTTTCTAGTGGGTACAAGCCTGTACAGGCGCGGTTTATACCCCCTGTCTGGTTCTAAGGATTAAAGCTGCTCAATGTCCCGTGCTGCTAAAGGCAGTGTGGCTTGTCGCTGTCCGATCGCCCTTGCTCTCACATTCAAAAGACCGATCGGCGTATTGAACAAATCTACCAGATCGAGTTTGCAGATCATAATTTTAGCCGCAGCAATCGGTAATTCCTTTAACAACCACCTAGCCAGCCGATACAAATATTCTCCTGTTGTGAATTCTCGCATCAAATCCACGCCGTGGAGTTCGTGCAAATATTGATTCGACTCGCCGTAGCGATACCATTGACTGTGCAACTGTTTCAGTGTACTGCGGTGGCGGTGTCGGGCGATCGCACTTTCGGCAAAGTAAATTTTATAGGATGTTTCCCGCAAAATCCGCCAGCACAAATCCGCATCGCCACCACTC
This sequence comes from Microcoleus sp. A2-C3, assembly GCF_036706065.1. NCBI lineage: Bacteria > Bacillati > Cyanobacteriota > Cyanophyceae > Oscillatoriales > Microcoleaceae > Microcoleus > Microcoleus sp. A2-C3. The sequence continues at coordinate 16,914 of NZ_JAUBVX010000047.1, forward strand.
GTAAGGTACGGGCGAAATAAACCGACTCGTGCTAAAATCTGCCTGCGTACAGCTAAGTTTGCCGTTTGACCGTAGGGACAAAAAGGGTGAGCGAGAGTATGTTTTTGAGATAAAGTATTGTCGCGGGCTGCGTGTTTTTCTAAGACAGTGTTACCGGGAAGGGCGAGGATTTCACCGCAGGTAATTCCTATTTCTAAGTCAGCGAATGGTTTAACTAAATTTTCCAACCATTGAGTTTCGGGGCGACAGTCTGCATCGGTAAAGGCGATGATTTCGCCTTTTGAGGCGCGAATCCCTTGATTGCGGGCGGCGTAGGAACTTTGAATCTTATTTTCGCTGAGATTGCGAATGGTGATTTGATTATTACTTCCCTTCTTACTTCCCCCCCTTAGCAAGGGGGGGACTGAGGGGGGGTTAGATGCTGCTGCTTGAAGGATGGTGGAAGTGCGATCGCGACTTTTGTTGTCTACTAAGAGATATTCTACACTGTGTGGCGGGTAAGTTTGCGATCGCAGACACTCGATTAACTCCGGCAAATCCATCTCGCCATTATAAACAGGTATCACCACCGAAACAATCGGTAAAAACTGCTCATTGTTCATTAATCCTCTCTACTGATTTTTGAGTCAATCAGAACTAAAGTCACTACTACGAAAAACCTCCGCAAATCGGACACGGCAATGCCGTCTCTCTACAGATGCTCGCGTACAATCCATGTATAAACCTATTTTTCAGAATTGGTATTACCTTGAATTTTTGTGGAACAGGCATCTTGCCTGTTTTTTGGAGTCTGAAGTTGTTGTGGAACAGGCATCTTGCCTGTTTTTTGAGTCTAAAACGGGCAAGATGCCCGTTCCACAACTGCATTGAGTTCTTGTGGAACGGGCATCTTATTTGTTTTTTAACATGGTAGAAAACATCAGCTACATATGCTGTCAAGTTTATTAATAATCCGGTTTTAACTGTTACCAGTCAACATCAGAATCATCAACACTAACACCCCGTTAGTTAAATAAAAGATACCAACCACCTGAGTTTCCAACCAGCCGCAGAGTTCTAGATGATGGTGAAGTGGAGCCATTCTTAACAGACGCTTGCCGATGCCATCAGGGCCTTTTGTAGCTTTGTAATAACCTACTTGAGCAATTACTGACACCGTTTCAATCAAGAAAATCCCACTGATTATTAATAATATCCAAAGGCTATTTGTTAATAAAGCTACCGCACCCAAAGCACCGCCCAAAGCCAAAGCACCTGTATCGCCCATAAACACTCGCGCTGGATTGCGGTTGTGAGTTAAGAAGCCGAGACAACTGCCGCTAATGCAGGCGCAAAAAATCATTAATTCTGGCGAAGTTGAGGCTACAGATGCACCTAATCCCAAAAGTGCGATCGCCCCCAAGCCTCCCATCAACCCGTCAACACCGTCGGTAAGATTAGTAGCATTGCTTTCAGCAACTAACACAAAACCCGCCAGCGGCCAAAACATAAAACCCAAAGGTAATACCCAACCGAAAGGCAAAGCAATGTTCGTAGAAATACTTGGATTGTGTAAAATCAGCCACAAACAAAATATAGCTGCAAAACCTACTTGCAAAGCCAATTTCATCCGAGGTGAAATACCTTTATTCGACTTGCGGCGGAGGATTTGCCAGTCGTCAATCCAGCCGATGAAACCGTAAGCTAAAGTTAAAGCCGATACAGCAACAACATCTGAGTTAAATCTAGACCAGAGTAAAGCGACTGCGACTCCCGCAGGCACAAAAAAAACTCCGCCCATTGTTGGAGTTCCAGCTTTTTTCAAGTGGGCTTGGGGGCCGTCTTCGCGAATTATTTGTCCTGCTTTTAGTTCCTGGAGTAAAGGCACGACTATATAGCCCAAACCCGATGCAACTAAGGCACAAACAGCTATTGGCAGAAATAGCGATGCAGGCGAATTCAAAAATCTACCTGCTGATACATCTAAACCGATCGCTGCAATACAGAGCCCTAAACTCAGCAGGAGGAATAAATTCCTGCCCGTAAGCTTGAAAGGCATAGTAAAAGGGATTTTCTCATCCAAAAAGTTATCCATAACACTCCTCAACACACACACCATTGGAGAATAAGCAATTGATAATTGGGGAATAGGGTGCGATACAGGAGATGGCGAAATTTGTTAGTTTTTCTTCCCTGTTTCCGATTGATTCCTTGACCCGCAAAAAACTGGTACAAGCCCTAGACTTCATTAGTGGTCGATTTTCCCCAATTTTTAGACTCAATTTCGGTTTCCCGGATTTAATGTTGCAAGTGAATCTAAAATTTCAAATCGACTGACTATTTGACGAGTTATTCGTCCCCTGCACCTGCATCATCTTCTGCTTCTTCTTCTAAATCATCATAAGGACTGTCGTCAACTGCCATTAATTCAGAAATTTCTTCTTCGTGCAGATAGTCGGGTTCTTGGACATCCCTTGCTAAGAGGCGATTGTTAGATTCCAACCAGTCTAAAAGAGAAGATTGCTGCTTTAATGGAATTACATCCGCAGGCAAGTGACGAGGAATTTGGCGCAGAGATGGGTTATACATGATTCTCGGTTTCTAAAGACAAAGATGCGATCGAGTAGAACTAATGTTGTGCCGACTGACTGCTCCTTCGATAGAACACTTGCAAATCCGGCATTTAGCAGAGCTAAGGAATTATACCACAGACACTCTTTGGTTCCGGATCGGATAGGATGGCTTACTGATTCGGGCGATGCCCCAATCATGGGCCTAAGGATAACATTAAAATCCGATCTTGCCAATCCCTCTTTAGCCGTAAGTATTGTAATCTGAGACGATCGTCTTTTAAAGTATCACGGGACACCGGGCCAGCCAGCGGTTGAGCCAAAACAGTCTCCTGGCTGTGCGTCAAAGCCTGATAGCGAATACGCTCTACCTTCTTCTTCTTCAGCCAACTCTCAAACAATAAATCTCAGAATGGATACAACGGCGGCGGTTTTATACAACAAAGAGGGTTACGACACCGGAGGGAAAAAACTTCTAGGGCGTCATTCAGCCGGAGAAGGATTTCTCAAAAGCTTAGTCCAACACGGAACCGCTGACTCTCTCTACTGTTGCGCAGACAGCGAAGCAACTTTTAAGGAGTTTTGTTCGCGCATCCAACCTTGGCTGCAACAACCGCGGAAAGTCCGCTGGATTTCGACGGATCGACCAGATTTGCTATCTCAACCAGGTACAGTCTATCGACCCGATCCCGCCCTGGCAGATCTGGTTTGGGGGCGCAGATTTGTCGATCAGCGGGCTTACAGCGTTTGCGGTGTTACCCACACGATCGCAACTAAGTATGTCATGGAATCGATCGGCAATTTGATCACTGCACCAGTTCAGCCTTGGGACGCCCTAATCTGCACATCTAACGCCGTGAAAACAGCCGTAGAAGGAGTTATGACCGAGTGGTCTGAGTATTTAGCGCAGCGCAACGGCGGTAAACCGGAAATTTTGGTCAAATTGCCCGTTATTCCCCTAGGAGTGGATTGCAGCGCGTTTCCGCAGGGTGCAGAAGCAGTCGAGGTGGGCGATCGGCAACGGCAAGAACTCGGCATTTCTCCCGGCGATATAGTCGTGTTATTTGTCGGCCGATTGACGTTTTCTGCCAAAGCCCATCCGGTACCAATGTACATCGCCCTGGAACGCGCCGCCCAGCAGACAAAGGCGAAAATCCACTTAATTCAAGCCGGTTGGATCGAAGATCCGAGAGAAGAACCCGACTTTAAAAATAGCGCCCAAATATTTTGTCCGTCCGTAAATGCTATTTTTCTAGACGGCAGAAATCTAGAAATTAGAGTTAATATTTGGTCGGCTGCTGACATTTTTATTTCGCTTTCCGACAACATTCAAGAAACCTTCGGACTAACGCCAATTGAAGCAATGGCAAACGGACTACCAGCCATAGTTTCAGATTGGAATGGATACAAAGAATCAGTACGCCACGAAATCGACGGTTTCCGCATTCCCACACTCATCCCGCCGCCGGAAGCTTGTTTAGATTTAGCGCTAAATTATCACGACGGTAGCTTAAATTGGCCGACTTACATGGGTCACACTTCCCTCGCCACAGCCGTTGATATTGATGCCTGCACCCGCGCTTTGTGCCAATTAATTGACAACCCGGAATTGAGAAAGCGCATGGGGGAAAATGCGAGACAAAGGGCGAGGAAGATTTATGATTGGAAAGTCGTAATTGCAGCTTACGAACAGTTGTGGCGGGAATTAGCAGAAATTCGTGGTTCTGCACCAGAGTCAGCACCTGTAAAAGCCGGAAAACCGCCTTATCCGCTGGGCGACGATCCGTTTCGGGTGTTGGGTCATTATGCGACTAGAACTTTAACCAATGATATGATGCTGAGTCTGGGTGCGATCGCCACACCAGAACTTTTGAGAGAGTTGCAAACAATTTGGTTTACCAGTTTTGGTCAAGACAGAAGAATACCTGTTAAAATTCAGATAGAGATGCTGGATAAAATTAAGCAACAGGGTGCTGTCAGCGCGGCGGAACTTCTCAGGTGTTACGCCACAAATGAGCGAGAATCAGCATACCTATATCGGACGATGCTCTATCTTGTGAAATTTGGTATCTTAGTTATTGGTAATGGGTAATTCAGTTGACAGTTGACAGTTGACAGTTGACAGTAATTTAGAATGAGTAATCGAGCATTGTTCATACTAAATCCAATAATACTCGGCGGTTGAAACCGCGACTATACAAACGATGTCCGCCTCCGCGGACTGAAGATTAGAGTAAATTTAGGGTACGCGCTGGGCCCACAAAAGCCCAATCATAAACGTGGGCAAAAAAACGATTTATTTAGTCCCTGTGCATAAGTCATGGACTACTAACTAATGACTAATGACTACTGACTACTGACTACTGACTACTGACTACTGACTCTTAAAAAACTATGCTTAAAAAATCAGGACTATTAGAGATAATTGCTGGTAAGAATCGCGGTTTGCTAGCCACTGCAACCGACAAACAGGCGATCTTAAGTGCGATCGCCCAATTGGAAGATTACAACCCCACGTCTCGCCCCGTCGAAGCCGCAGAGCTTTTAGATGGCGATTGGCGGTTATTGTACACCAGCAGCCGCGCCCTGCTGAATATTGACAGTTTTCCGCTGTTAAAATTGGGTCAAATTTATCAATCCATCCGCGTCAAAGAATCAAAAATTTATAACATTGCCGAAGTTTACGGATTGCCTTATTTGGAAGGAATTGTCAGCGTAGCTGCGAGATTTGAGGCGACCTCAGAACGGCGAGTGCAGGTAAAATTTGAGCGATCGATTTTGGGTTTAACAAGGTTGATAGGCTATGAATCTCCGGCAAAATATATCGATGAGATTGAGTCAGGTAAAAAGTTTGCTGCTGTAGATTTCAAGCTGGATACTCGTGAACAGCAGGGATGGCTGGATATTACTTATTTGGATGGCGATTTGCGAATCGGGCGCGGGAATGAAGGAAGTGTTTTTGTGTTGACAAAAGAGTGATTTTGTGATGTTTGATTAAGTGCGATTTTTTACGAAAAAGTTGCAAGCAAACTAAGATTATCCAGGGAGGGATACAATCATGACATCAACAATCTGAGAAACAATGGGTAAAATTACTACAACGCTGACAATCGCGAATCATGCCGATCAAATTCGCTGTGAAGATGGTGCGATTATGGCTGAGCAAATACGTTCAATTACCATCAAAAATGTGCTAGTGGATACTGGGGCGACTACTTGATGCCTGCTGCAAGATGCGATGTCGATCGGATGCTGACGGCCACTTGCTGTGTCTCTCAACTCATGCCTCAAGCTTCGCTGCTGGTAGTCTTTGACTTGCAACCAGACTAAAAATAGCGGCTTTCCCCCCGCGATCGCCCCTCTAAAAGTAGAGGCTTTCCCCACAGGCGGCAAAGCTATCCCGAACAGAAATCGCCCCTCTCAAATTGGAAAGCTATATTAATTTGAGATTCAACTACAAACTCAAAACTAGGCTCTACGGGTTTTCATTGTTTAGCTAAAATCAGATAAGCTAGTATAAAACTATCCTCAATTTGTTGGTGAATTATGACTGTGACAACTGCAAAATTCATCCTTCCTGAAGCGGGCAAAATTCCACAATGGCAAGCCGCAACGTGGGAAGATTATGTAGCGGCTTGCGAAAATCCGTCTTTAGCAGAAGCCAGGATTTTTTTTCATGAAGGATATATTTGGATAAATATGGGTAATGAAGGGCCTCAACACGCCAGATTTAACGATCTATTTACTATCATATTTTTTGTGTGGTTTACCACCAAAATAGGACAAACTTTTGATTCTCTCAGCGGTTGTGTAATTGAGAAACCTCAAGTGGGTTCAGGTGCACCAGATAAAGTTTTATACATCGGCGGAGATTTCCCGCAGTGGCAAAAAGGAGAACCGCGCCGAATTAATCTCAATCAATGGCGAGTTCCCGATTTAGTGGGGGAGATTTCTGATACTACTTTGACGAGCGATTTGGATGAAAAAAAGCGCTTGTATGCTGCATTAGGAATTCCTGAGTATTGGGTAATAGATATTAAGGGTGTGAGAGTATTGGCATTTCGATTGATCGAGAATGGAAAGTATCAGGAATGTGATTTTTCGGTAGCACTTGAGGGATTACCAATTGCTTTGCTGTCCGAGACTTTGAAGCTTTTGGTTGAAGGAAATGGCACGGCGGCGATGTGGTTTGCTCAACAAATTGGGTATTTGTAGGTAGGTGGGGAAAGTGCGATTTTTAACTCTAACTTTGGTATGATTAGGAAGAAGCCATCTTTGCAGGGAATTAAAATATGGTATTACCCACAATTACTGAAGATACAATTTCCCTCGCAGCAGGAGACGAACTCATTCTGCGATTTAGAACTTGGCAAGATTACGAGGCATTGCTAGCTCGTCGAGGGGATAAGGCTGGATTGAGAATTCGCTACAGCAGCAAAACCCAAGAAATTAGAATTATGTCACCATTGCCCAAACATGGTAATCAAGCCGATTTATTAGCCGATTTGGTGAAAACTCTACTTCGGCATGAAAGGAAACATTGGCAATCTTTTACGCCAATTACGCTGAAGCGGATTAACCAACAGGGAATCGAACCAGATTACTGTTTTTATATCGACAATCGGGAGCAAATATTAGGAAAAGAGCGCATTGATTTAGAAACAGATCCACCCCCAGATTTAGGGATTGAAATTGATCTGATTTGCACGACAAAACCAGATGATTATCAAGCGATCGCACCTTTGGAACTATGGGTTTATCGTCAAAGTCAATTATCGATCTATCAATTGGAGTCGCAGCAGTACCGTGAGTCTCAAACGAGTCGGTGGTTTCCCGGTTACGATCTTAAAACCTTAATTCCTCAATATTGCGATCGCACTTGGCAGATTGGTTCTAGTGTGGCGCTGCGAGAGTTTGAACAGGCGCTGCGATCGCTATAATCCGTAGGGAATTGCTCGTTCATGTTTACTCTTCAGTCCGCGAAGGCGGACTTTGTTTGTATAGTCGCGGTTTCAACCGCCGACTCCTATGCTTTTCATAATTTGCACAACAAAATCTTACTTTTCATAATTTGCACAACAAAACTTTACCAAAAAACCAACAACATCACACAAAAAAATGCTCCGACTATCCCAAACCCAACTCAAAATCCTCGAAGAATGCCCCCGCAAATTCCAGCATAGCTACCTAGAACTACTGGCCACCACCGCCTCCCCAGAGCACAAAGAAAAACTCACATGGGGCAGCCACTTTCACCTATTGATGCAGCAGCGAGAACTCGGACTCCCCATTGAATATATCACCCAACAAGACCCAGAATTAGGACGTTGTGTAGCAGCCTTGATCAACACCGCCCCCGAACTTTTCGCGAATTCCGAAAATAGCGATCGCATTTTCCGCCAAGCCGAACACCCGCGCATCCTAATTTTTCAAGACTACCTATTCACCGTGATCTACGACTTATTAATCGCCGAACCAAACACAGCCCAAATTCTCGACTGGAAAACCTATCCGCGCCCTCAAAAATCTAAATGGATAGCCGAAAGTTGGCAAACTCGCCTCTATTTATATGTTTTAGTAGAAACCAGCGACTATTCCCCCGAACAAGTTTCTATGACATACTGGTTCGTACAATTACAAGGAGAAGAACCGCCGCAAAAACTTACATTTTCTTACAACCAAACAGAACACGATCGCACAAAACAAGATTTAAGCCAAATATTGCAGCATCTAACCGACTGGCGACAGCCTTATTCCGAAGGCGGCGAATTCTTCCCCCAAGTACAAATTAGTTCCAATCTCTGCGATTCCTGTCAATTCGCCACTCGCTGTAACCGCACCCAAGACAGCAAAGCTTCCTCATCAAATCTTCCAGCAGAAACTCCCGTAAATTGGCTGCCAAATCTTGCTATAATCGAGGAAATATCTATTTAACTAAAAATTTCACTATCCAAACTCTTTGGATCGTCGCTGGGTGGGGGCGGGTTTATAGATATTGTCGATTTGAATTAAAGATTGTTGGTGAACCCGCCCCTACAGGAATTTATGAAATAACCTATGACAGAATTACTTCAAAACTGGCAAAATCAACCCTTACCCCAACCCCCAGATTGGCTAATCCAAGCTGTCAGAAATCACGCGCCAGAACTTCCGGGAAACTATGCGGCTGCACTTCTCTGGTATAGAGGAATTCAAAACCCCGAAGAAATACCAGGTTTCTTAAATGCCAAACTTTACCAGCCAGCAAGTCCCTTTGAATTCGGACTAGAAATGAATTGGGCGATGACACGAATTCAGCAAGCAATAAACAATAGCGAAAAAGTCGCAATTTGGGGAGACTTTGATGCTGATGGCATTACCTCAACCTCTGTTTTGTGGGATGGATTGGGAGAGTTTTTTGCTCAAAATGACCAATTAACTTATTATATTCCTAACCGCTTAACTGAATCTCATGGACTCAATATTCCCGGAATAGATGCGTTAGCAAAATCTGGAATTAACTTAATTATTACCTGTGATACTGGTAGCACAAATATCGCTGAAATCAAATATGCCACTAGCTTAAACATCGATACAATTATCACTGATCATCATACATTACCAGACGATCGCCCGCCAGCGACAGCAATCATCAATCCCCGCTACTTTGATCCCAACCACCAACTGTTTAACTTGTCGGGCGTTGCGGTAGCTTACAAATTAATCGAAGCACTATATCACACATTGCCGGATATTCCGCAGCGCCCGCTTACGGATTTATTGGAGTTAGTGGCGATCGGCTTAATTGCCGATTTAGTCCAACTTACAGGAGACTGTCGCTACTTAGCACAACTCGGCATCGAACAACTGCAAAAACAAATTGCAAATCCCACTCGTCCGGGAGTTGCTAAATTACTCGAACTATGCAAACGAGCGGGCGATCGCCCAACCGACATTTCCTTCGGCCTCGGCCCCCGAATCAACGCCGTCAGCCGCATCCAAGGCGACGCCAGCTTCTGCGTAGAACTCCTCACCAGCCGCGACAAAAAACGCTGCGAAGAACTAGCAAATTTAACCGAAATTGCCAACACCAGACGCAAATCTTTGCAAAAAGATGTGGCTAAAGATGCAGCCCAAAAATTAGCTAAACTCGACATCTCAACCACCAGCGTGATTGTCCTCAGTGACCCACAATGGCCCGTAGGAGTATTAGGATTAGTTGCGGGACAAATCGCCCAAGAATACGGCCGCCCGGTAATTTTATTCTGCACAGAAGGTAGCGAAGAAATCAAAGAAAGTCTTCCTGACACTCAGCTTATCGATTCTTTCAACCCCGATTCGCAAAAACTTTCCCAATCTAAAATTCCAAATCCCAAATCTAAAATCGCCCGCGGTTCTGCCCGTTCAGCAAATCAAATCGACCTTTATAAATTAGTCAAAGATCAAGCACATTTATTGGATAGATTCGGCGGTCATCCCTTCGCCGCCGGATTGAGTCTCCCTGTTGAAAATATTCCTTTATTTACCGATGCTGTAAATCAGCAACTGCGACAACAATACAGCATAGATAGTTTAACAGCCGCCCCTGTTCAAGCCGACTTAAAAATTACTGTCGCCGAATTAGGCAAACAGTTATTTCAAGAGTTAAAATTGCTCGAACCCTGTGGAATGGGCAACCCCGCACCTAAATTGCTGATTGAAAACTGCTGGTTTAAGAATATCTACAATAGGAATATTAAAGATTCACAAGGAAAAGAAGTAAAGTATATCAAAACTTCTTTTGAAATTTGGGATGAATCTAGCGATCAAGGATTTTCAGGCATTTGGTGGGGACACTATCGAGACGAAGTTCCCGAAGGGCGGTGCGATGCCACTGTTGAACTCGATTTTAATACTTATACATCGGACTATGAAGTGCGGTTGATATCAGTGCATTCCCGCACGGAAGAGGGCAAAATTAATTCCCCAACTAAAATAGATTGGATCTTAGACTGGCGTAATAGAAATAATGATCAAGAGTTGTTAGCGGTTAGCACAAACTTGGAATCTCAAATTTCAGCGGACAATCTAGCTGACAATTCAGGAATGCTCGATCGCGAAAAATCAATTATCCTTAAAGAATGCCCCGCAAGCTGGGACGAATTGCGCGTGTGGTTTCGGCAAGCACAGCAGAAGCAACAAAAACTGGCGATCGCCTATACATTGCCGCCATTCGTAGCCCCACAGCAAATCTGCCAACAGCTAATCGGCATCGCCAAATACCTCAGCCGCACCAAAAAACCCGTCACCAGACAGCAACTCCGCCAAAAACTCGCCATCAGCGACACTTCCCTGCAACTAGGGTTTACCACATTAAAACATCTCGGTTTCAAAGTCAATTATCGCGATCGAGCTTTCCACATCACCAGACAACCCGAAACCAGAGAAATCGGAGATCACATCTCCAAAACCTTATTTTCTAGCCCCTCAACCCAATTCTCAGAGCAAAATTCCCCCATCGCCGCCCGTTATGCAGCGCAATTCCTAGCAGCAGTCTCTGAAGAACAATTCCGCAGGAAATATTTTTGTGAAGTACCCATTTCTACCATTGTGTCGATCGCGCGAGAGACCATTTTTCAAGAAGATTATACAGAAAATCCCTTTTAATTGATATCTGCCACAATGATGAAAAACAGGCAAGATGCCTGTTCCACTCATCAAATAACTTTTTTGTCAGGCGAACACGCGAAATCTTAGATGGAGAAGGCTTTCAAACTTTACTGGATTTAAATTGTATATTTCAATCCTCTATTCTCATTCTCCCATTCTCCATTCTCCCCCTCTCCCTCTCTCCCTCGCAGGGCTAATTCCTGACAGGGACGCAACATCTCAGTTGTAAGAAATATCTTAGTTCTCAATTCATCGATAAAATAAGGTATATGGCAATGGGAGTTATCCGTTGCGAGTCACGCCCAAAACTCATAACCTATAACTCACAGCCCAAAACCCAAAACTGCCGAACCCTCAAACTCGATCGCACATCTCCAATATAAAACCCCTATGCTCCTCTGTCCCCGCTGCCAATTTGAAAATCCCGACCCAAACAAGTTTTGTCAACAATGCGGAAATTCCCTAATTTACAAACCTTGCCACGAATGCGGTACCCAAGTCCCTGTTAGCGCCGCATTATGTCAGAATTGTGGCGTCGCAACAGGTCAAGTGTGGCGGGCAGTAATCTACGGTCGATCGAACTTTCCAGTAGTCCAGCTAGACCAGTCAACCATACCATCAGCCGAGATTACACAAAAAACCGACAATTTTTCAGCAACCGCATCGGCCCAAAACCCTCCCAAACCAATCAAAGACGCCATTAAAACAGAAATCACCGCCGATTCTCAACAGGCCGATGCCGCCGAATGCAGCAGCCCAGAAATTGACATTGTGGTTGGCGTAGGGGCGATCGCGCCAGAATCATTTCAAACAGACCAAAAAATCTCTACTACAGCGCCAGAGCGCGAAATAACCCCATCTGACAACAATTTCACAACCGCACCACAGCCTGAAGCAAGGCAGGAACCAACAGACAGCCCCGACGACGCATCTCCCCAATCCCCAGAAATCCCCGTCTCCAATGCCGAATATTTAATTTCTTCCCAGCCAGCAGGAGCTTATTTAGACAGCCAGCAGCGCTACCAACTCCTAGAAACCCTGCCCGCAAGAAAACCCTCAGACACAGTAGCAGTAACAGTATTGGACTGTCAGCCGCTGCAAATGTCACCCCTCAAAGCAATGCTAGCAGCCAAAGGAGCCAGCGTCGCCCAACGAACTTCTCCCTACAGAGCAATCACAGACGGAGAAGATTCGACCAATTCCGCCTTAGCAGAGCTTTGTCAAGGCATAGCTGAACCTTATCTAGCACTCCGGTGGCAATTTTCTCACAACCTGCCAGTCATTCACGATAGCTGGTCAGACAACGAACAGGCAGTGCTGCTGCTAGAAGATTGTTCGCAATGGCCACTGCTGGTAGAACGCTGGAGTCAACCCGAAACTTCCACCCAGCAAATCTTATACTGGCTGCACGAAATGACAGAACTCTGGGCAGCCCTAGAACCCTGGCGCTGCCGGCAAAGCTTGTTGGAACTGACAAATTTGCGAGTCAACCCCGACTCTTCCTTTTCCTTGGCCTCTTTACGACTGGAACGTCTGTATCCAGAACCCGACGGCTCAAACCTGCAACTGGTAGATTTGGGGCAACTGTGGCAGGTGATATTTAACCATTCCGATCGCACTCAGTTTGGCGCATTGCTCGAACTATTGCAACAAATGTATAGAGGCGAGATTAGCACAATAGAAGAATTGCGATCGCGCCTAGAAACCGTTCCCCTCGAACTTCAACCCGCACCTCCACCAACCTTAACCCCCACCCGTTTCCAAAATCACATCCCCGACAACTCGCCCCCCGAAGTTGTTGGCGAAGTCTTAACCCAGCCCATGCCAGTCCAGATTTACTGCTTAGAAGATGCAGGCCTCACCGATGTCGGCCGCACCCGCGACCACAACGAAGACTTCTTCAGCATCTGGACTCAGATTAACAAACTCGAAACCTCCTTCGGTCGAATCTTTCAAACCAAAGGGCTTTACATTCTTTGCGACGGCATGGGCGGACACGACAGCGGAGAAGTAGCCAGCCAACTAGCCGCTGAAACCCTCAGAGACTTCTTTCAAACCAGTTGGCAAAATCAACTCCCCCAGGCCGACACCATCCGCGAAGGAGTCCTACTAGCCAACAAAGCCATCTTTGAAATCAATCAAAAGGACGGCCGTTCCGGCAGCGCCCGCATGGGTACAACCCTAGTCGTAGTCTTAGTTCAAGACACCAAATTCGCCGTTGCCCACGTCGGCGACAGCCGCCTCTACCGACTCCGCAAGGGACAGACACTAGAAAAAATCACCTCAGACCACGAAGTAGGGCAACGCGAAATTAAGCGCGGGGTTGACGCGGAAACTGCTTATTCCCGTCCCGACGCCTATCAACTAACTCAAGCCCTCGGCCCGCGAGACGGTAATTTTCTCAAGCCTGACGTGCAGTTTTTAGACTTGTGCGAAGATACTTTATTGATTTTGGCATCCGACGGTCTGACAGATAATGATTTGTTGGAAACTCACTGGCGGAACACTCTCGAACCTCTGTTCAATCCCCAAGCTAATCTCGACCAGGGAGTTGCTGAGTTGATTGAACTGGCTAACAAACGCAACGGTCACGACAATATCACGGCAATTATCATTCGGGCGCAGGTAGGCCCATTTCGATTTTAGAATTTGGCTGCTGTCAACGGTTCCAAAGCAGCGCCCTGGCCGGCTAGGTTAAAACTGTAATTGTTGGGGGTTCGGGAACAGCAACGGCCTTTTCCGGGCAAGGCTTGACTTTCTGTCCTGTTACCGAGAAAAATGGGTTTAAAGCCTCCTCCTTTGAGGGGGAAATAAAACAAAATTATTCATTGTTTCAATTTTCTTCCTTTTAGCCAGAGGTAACAGTTAACTGTCAACCCTTCGACATATCCATCATCAAAAACTTGTGGCGCTGGCGGTAACAAGCAACCAATGCCAAAAAAACGAGTTTGTGATTGTGAGTCTGACCATCTCTCGATGGGGACTTAAACGCAGCAATGATTCGAGCTCTAATTCCCGTTATCGGTGAGTTTGGCTCGTCAAGGATACGCCGTCCTGAATTCCCGCCTGTAAACTAGAAGCAACCGACTCCCTAGAAAGAAGCAGGAAATAAGTTTCAAATCTGTCCTTGATATCAGTCTTGTCCACGTTATATAAATCTTACCGAGCAGAATTAATCCTATGAATCGAAAATGCTGCTGACTCTTTTAGATCCAGAAAAACAGACCCCCCTGCAACAGTGGAGTTTCGAGAGCGAGTCCATTGTCCGCATCGGCCGCTCTCCTGAAAATCACGTTGTGCTCTTCAATGCTCTTGTGTCGCGGGATCACGTGGAATTGCAAAGACTTAAAAGCGGCACCGACAGTCAGTGGTATTTAGTCAATTCGGGGACAAATGGCACTTTTGTTAACGGTATTCTCATGTCTCAGGGTTGGATAGCCGACGGTGCCCTGATCCAGTTGGCGCGGGGCGGCCCAACTCTGCATTTCCAAGCTGTCACGATTGAACTCGGCGGCAAAATTGAAGCGATCCCTACCTTCAGCCCCGCGATGCCACGGTGTACCCACGCGGGAAATCCGCCGGGGAATTTATTCTGCATCCACTGTGGTGAACCGATTAAAGTCGATCGCACAATCCGCCACTACCAAGTGTTGCGAACTTTGGGCCAAGGCGGTATGGGAACAACGACTTTAGCCTGGGATCGAGAAAAAGCCAAAGCTCAACAACCCGGAAGTTCCCCCGCAGCTTCTTTGGTAGTCCTTAAGGAAATGAACGCTGACATGGCTCAAATAGTCAAAGCTCAAGAACTGTTTGAACGTGAAGCTAAGACCCTCAAAGCGCTGCACCATCCGGGTATTCCTCAGTTTTTTGACTTTTTTGTCGAAGGGGGGAAAAAATATTTGGTAATGGAAATGCTTCACGGCGAGGATTTAGAAAAACGCATCTACAACCGCGGCCCTGTTGCTCCCAAACAGGCGATCGAGTGGATGATCCAAACCTGTGAAATTTTGGACTACATTCACTCTCAAAAACCCCCGATCGTCCACCGGGATATTAAACCTGCTAATTTGCTAGTGAGGCACCGCGACAATGGCATTACAGTGCTGGATTTTGGCGCCGTTAAAGAAATCGGCACTCCTCCGGGCACTCGCATCGGCGTGGAAGGCTACACCGCACCAGAACAAGACCGGGGACAGCCTCTCCCTCAGTCGGATTTATATGCGATCGGGCCTACTTTGATTTTTTTGCTGACGGCGGAAAGCCCTCAAAAGTTTTACGGAAAAATCCCTAGAGGTTACGGGTTTAAGCTCGAAAATATTCCGACGATCGCCCCGAAGTTGCGGGAGGTCATTTTGCGAACCACAGCAGCTAAGCCTGGCGATCGTTTTCAAACTGCTCAACAATTAGCTAGAGCTTTAGCAGCTTGCCTCTAAAAGAAGTCATTAGTCATTGGTCATTAGTCATTAGTTAGGAGTCCTGCCGTCAACCGAACGACCGGCTTTCGGGCAAGCTGTTATCTGTCAACCGAACGACGGAGCTCACGGCAAGCTGTCAACCGTCAACTGTCAACCGTCAACTGTCAACTGTCAACTGTTATTCCTCGTCCCAAGCTTCTACAGCTATCAACTCGCTAACGGGGTCTTGCATAGAAAAATCAAACTCTAGGAGTTGCTGTTTCCAGTAAGGCCATTCGTCGCCATAAAGCAGAGCGATTTTCCAAATACTGTCTGTCGGCTTGATAATGTCAGACGTGACGAGAGAATGCACCTGACGCTGGAACTTAACCATCGGCTGTATAACCTGCTGGCTCATAATACCTCTTGAATTGTTTAAATTTTGTGTAATTACTACTTCCCAGCGCACACTTTTTACCGCAGTTTCGCCAAGAACCGTCTAGCCAAGATACGTGTAGATTTTTGTCGGGAAGCTACATATTCAACTTGTATCTTAACACAGTTCATTTTGACAAGGGCCTATAAGCAAGACTGAAGAGTCAAGACCGACTTCAAAGAATTAATCATCTTTTAAATGTCGCGCTATATGCTGTCGATCAGCAGTGGGAGGTTTGCCGCTTCGATTATTTCCACATGATAGCAGATGCAACGGCTGCGATCGGCTTTTTTTGACAAGGCTTAGTTGGCGACAAACTGCAATTACTGGTCTTTCGCTGTTACAGCCTAATTTCCGCTTTCGGGCGACTAAACCCCACCTGTTGCCACTTTGACGCTAGCTGGTCTGTGAGAGTGGCGTTTGAGCTAGATAAACTCATTATAGCTGCTCTACCAAACTTGGTTAAACTTGATCTTTGTTTCACCATTCAACTAGAAGTAATTCCCGAAGGTCTGCTTCCTGTCTCAATCAGCAGGAGTCGGCTCCTACTTGTTCACAGGCGTAGATTCGAGTGGAGCAACACCCTATGCGTTGCCCGCTTATAACTATTGCTTTTGAAGCTTTTAGCTATTGTTCAACCATTATTTTCAACCAATTTAACGAATCGTGGTATTCCGTTCGACCTTTTTGCAGGCTGGTCAGTTCTGAATTGACTGCGGTTTACTTTTTGAAAATATTTTAAGCCTTGGTTCCCGGCATTATGTTTAAGCTAGCAGATAATTACCAACCTGTCAATACCCTCGTTATCGATAGCTATGATTGACACTCAAGCGGGTTAAAACCACGCTCGATTCTTAATTCAGCGACTGACCTTTAAGCGTTACGTCATGAAAGGCAATACTCAGACCTTTTAACCGTAGAATCCTACCAATTAACGAGCCTGATTCGCAGCCACCCGTCTTGGGTTTATCTCCAAAAGCATACTAGGATATTGACAAGAAGAGTTTGGGTATGCCCTACCCTACTTAACAAAAAGGAAATTATTTTGTTTACTGGATTCAGGACTGTTTTGTTTAGTCCCCGACTGTTTATAGAGTTATCGTCGCTCTTTGTCCCCTGGTTTATGCCTAAAAGTGTGTCTTAGTTTCTGTTTCACTTCCGGCAAAGGAGTTTAACCTTGACTATTACAGTGTAACACAAGTAATGAAATTTCCCGTAGTTTTAGGAATAAATTTAAGAAAAATTGAAGGGGACTGAAGTCCCTCGCCTCGCTTTCATCGAGCGGACTAAAGTCACGCTCGCTTTCCGCATTCCGCTATCTTCTTTGTAACTTTAGTCAAGTATTGGGCGATGTAGTCAAACTCTAGTGACTGCAAAGGTGGTCAAAAATTGTTGGATACTGTTGATCGGAATCCCCGCGACTGTCGATCGAACATTCTAGCTGGCCCACGCAGGCCCGCGCAAATTCCAAACCCATCGTCCTGATGCACTAAATCTCAAATCTCAAATCTAAAATTGTATGACTTGGACAAGGCGACACATTCTCACTCTAGCTGATTTTACCTCCGACGAATACGACACGGTGCTGCAAACTGCCGCCAGTTTTCGGGAAGTGCTCGGCCGCCGCACCAAGAAAGTGCCGGCTTTGCAGGGTCAAGTAGTCGCGAATTTGTTTTTTGAACCTTCTACCCGGACTCGCAACAGTTTTGAGTTGGCGGCGAAGCGACTGTCGGCCGATACCCTGAATTTTACACCGGGAAGTTCTTCTCTGACCAAGGGGGAGACTATTCTGGATACCGCTAAGACTTATCTGGCGATGGGAACGGATTTGATGGTAATCCGGCACGAACAAGCTGGAGTTCCCAGTACAATTGCTTCGGAAATGGATAGATTGGGTTCGAGAGTCAGCGTTCTGAATGCTGGAGACGGTCAGCACGAACACCCGTCGCAAGGTTTGCTAGACTTATTTACTATTTGTTCTTTGTTAGATGCCGAACGTCCACGCCTAGAACTTTTAGCGGGCAAAAAAATTGCTGTGGTGGGGGATATTTTGCATTCGCGGGTGGCGAGGTCGAATATTTGGAGTCTCACGGCTTCCGGGGCTGAGGTTCATTTGGCCGGGCCGCCGACTTTGCTGCCGCTGTTGTTTGCTGAGTGTGGCGATGGTAGGGAAGGTAAGTTATTTTTGCACTGGCAGCTTGAACCTGCTTTGGCTGATGCTGATTTTGTGATGACTTTGCGGCTACAAAAGGAACGGATGAGCCAGCATTTGCTGCCGAGTTTACGAGAGTATCATGCTTTGTATGGGGTGACGCGCGATCGGCTGAAACTCTGCAAACCGGATGTAAAGGTTTTGCACCCAGGCCCGGTCAACCGCGGCGTGGAAATTAGCTCAGATTTGATGGACGATCCCCAATTTAGCTTGATTTCTCAGCAAGTTACCAGCGGCGTGGCGGTGCGGATGGCTTTACTGTATCTGATCGGCGGCGGTAAAGTTTAGCTTGTGGGCTGTTAGTGATTAATTTCGGAGCTTTGATGATTCTCAGGAGCGATCGCCTCTTTAAAATATAATCGTTACCCGGGCCGACCGGGTAACGATTAAAATTCTTTCTAGAAAATGTAAATTACTCTAGTTAAGAATTAGTTGATCCAGGCAGTAGAAACCCAGCCGCCGCCTTTTAGTTGGGCCCAGCCGCGTCTGTAACGACCTGTCAATCCTACGTTATCTCCATTGTATAACTTGCCGATGACACGAGCGCAGCCATTGGGGCGGTGGCGGATATTCAGACGGCCGCCATTGGTGGCAACTTCGCCGTAGCTGTTATGGCCGTGATGACCGCCGCCGCAGCGCTTGTAGTGGCAACTTGCCTGCGCTTCGCCACTGACACTCAGAACAGACAGGGCTACTGCCAGACCTGCAACGCCTATTACGGCAGATTTAGGAATTTTAAATTCCAGTTGGAGCTCGGACTCGGGAGATTCATAAGCAACAAAAGAGTGGCTCAATGCTAGTGCTTCCATAGTTTCCTCGTGATTATGATTAACGTTTTTTGGTGCAGACTCAGTTGATACTCCCCATGCCTAAAGGCGAAGGGATTCTTGAGGAATCCGAATCTGGATTTTCAAAGGCGCTATCAAATCGCCCCTACCCACTCAGTTTAGATTTCTCCAAACATTGTGTATACGTTGTTGTTTTTTTGACGCTTTCAGACCATCGCTAGCCAACAGATATGGTACGCTCTACAACCTGCCATTATTTGCCTTTTAACTATTCCGAATCTTCTTGCGTCGGATATGTCAGTTGCCGGAATTTTTCCGTACTAGGATGTTTCAACACGTAGATGGTTTCTCCTACTTGCTTTGGTGACTTTAACACAACTATTTCGATTATTGTGTAAAGAAATATTCAAGGCGTTGAAACCGCAGCCTACTTTTCCCCGTGTCGGTAGCCCCGGGTTTGCGTCTTGTTCTTTGGTCAGAACAGGCACAAGAGGTTGTTACCGTTTTCCTTTTGCCGAGTATCGGCCAATTCGGCTGAACTCTGCACAGATACATGATGTCATCTAAGTAGCTTTCTGGATCAAAAAATAAATAAAGTTTACATTCTCTGCTGAAAATTTGGATTACACCGATCGCGATCAGGGTAGAATTCAACTTAACGGTTTCATTCAAAAGGGAGCGCAGTCATTGCTTGGGGTTTGAGATTGCTTGCAGCGAGTTGGGCATGATACTACTGATTTTGGTGTGCTTACTGATTGAGTTGCTACAGCCCGATCGACTATTCGATCGCACAAGTCTCCTACTTAGTCATCTTCCAGCACTGTCTTAATTTTGTTCATGGGAGACATATCTTACCTGATCGCAGTGTTACAACGGTTCGGGGCAATCGACATCTCGCTAAAGATTGACTTTGATGTATCCCTGATCAGGATGCAAGATCGATCGCTCGCGACTTGATTTGTGTCAAGATCGATCGAGTACGACCGCACCATTTCTTTCGCAATGAACTATAGCGCTGCACTTTCGATCAGCACAATTCCTGAACGCAATACTCAAGACAGTTTTGCCATTACCTTAGCCCCTTTGTCTGTGGAGGAAATCTACACTTTGGCAGATGACGCGGCCAACGGAGCCGTGGTAATGATGAGCGGTACTGTCCGCAACCAAACTGACGGTCAAGCTGTAGTTTCCCTAGAATATCAAGCCTACGAACCGATGGCCGTGCGAGTATTCCAGCAAATCGCTACAGAAATCCGCCGCCAGTGGGTCGATATCAATCGGGTCGTGATTCACCACCGCGTCGGACACTTGCAGGTGGGGGAAATTAGCGTAATGGTGGCTGTGGGCTGTCCCCACCGGGGCGAAGCCTTTGCAGCTTGCCAGTACGCAATAGATACGCTCAAACACAATGTACCGATTTGGAAAAAGGAACATTGGGCCGACGGTTCAAGCAGTTGGGTTAGTATTGGAGCGTGCGAAGTTGTTGGGCATTAGTCAGAAGCCGATCGCAGTTTCCGAGTCCAGGAACCAATCGCGATCGGGCTGCGTCAAACACAATGGAATGTTCGATGAGCCAATTCCACCCATGAGCGAATTTATTTCCCTGTCCTGGTCTGCGGTTGTGGCGACCGTTCAAAGAGTGCAATTGCCAGCCGAAAAACTCTCTAATTATGACTTGGTGTTGCGGTGTCAGGAAGGAAATAGACCTGAAAGCGCTGCTTTTTCAGAACTGTTAAAGCGGTATCAGTCGCACGTAGACAGGGTTCTATATCACTTGGCCCCTGACTGGCAAGACCGAGCAGACTTGGCTCAGGAAGTCTGGATTCGAGTCTATCGGAATATTAACCGCTTGCAAGAGCCTGTTAAATTTCGGGGCTGGTTGAGCCGCATCGCGACTAATTTGTTTTACGATGAGTTGCGGAAGCGCAAGCGAGTTCGCACTCCGTTGTCGCTGGACGTACCCCGTGCTCTGGAAGATGGGGAGATTGACTGGGAAATTGCGGCCGACAGTCCGGGGCCTGATGAAGATTTGACGACTAGGGAATTTTACGACGAGTTGCGATCGGCGATCGCCGATTTGCCGGAAGTTTTCCGCACGACTATTGTTTTGAGAGAAATTGAAGGTTTAGCCTATGAGGAAATAGCGGAAATAACCGGAGTTTCTCTGGGAACGGTCAAGTCGAGAATTGCTAGAGCTCGTCAAAGATTGCAGTTGCAATTGCAAAAATATCTCGACGGTCATTAGCAAGAGTGATTTCCGAGGTGTGGTCGCGGAAGATTTGATGAAATTTGCTGTGACATCAAAAATTCTATTTTACAATATAAATAAGCAGTAAATCATCCTAATAACGAGCGCGTGCTTCCCCCAATTTGAGCAAGTGGTGTGAAATATGAATGATAAATTTGAATCGGATAAAAATCAGAATCAGCAAGGTATCGGGGATTCACTTGCCCAAAGTCAAGCTAACAACAATTATCCCCAGGGGAATGTGACTACTATGATGCGCGATCGCTTTGAATTGCTGAGTGCCTACATCGACGGCGAAGTTACGGCGGCGGAACGTCGGCAAGTTGAGGAATGGCTGACAAATGACCCCACTACGAAGCGTTTGTACTCGCGACTGATGATGATGCAGCAGGGCTTTCAGTCAATGCCGGTGTCTGCTGCGGAACAATCTGCACAGGAGTTGGCGGCGAAGGTTTTGCAGCGGGTGGAACGCAAGACGAAACGGACTTGGGTTTTGGGTGGAGGTGCGATCGCAGCTTTGTTGATTGCGGCGGTGTCTGGTGTCGCTGGCGGCCGCCAATTGTTTGCTCCTCAGTTTGCTGCATCGCCTGTTCCTGCTGAATCTGATGGTTTGATTGTGGCTTTGAATGAGCCTGTGATGGAGATTGTTAATCCCAATGATTTGATGCTTGGGGTGAATGCACCGGTGATGGATATTCCGAAAGTTGGTGTAGCAAGCCCTCACAAGTCATTGCCAAAGGCGCAGTAGCATTTATTTCTGTTTTGAGCAGTAACCGAAAATCAGAATACCCGGCTGTTATAGAACCCATTTGAGATCTATTCCAGACTGATTACCAGAACTAGGTTTCAGCAGAATTCTAGATTTAGGCTAGAATGGTTCCCCTGTAAGGATTTTACAAAAGATGTCAAATGGGTTCTATAAGAGCCCATCCCACAAAAAGTTTTTTCTCTGGTGGGATGGGTTCTTATAGCCCGTCCGAAAATTTGATTAAAAAGACTTTTGCAAGAACTCTAATTTGACATACTCCCCGCCGTAGAACGGACGGGGATTTGGTTCATCGCAACTTGCGACCATTGTCGTCTTACTGTCGCTCCCCGTCCGTTTAAAGTCTCCCCATGCCCTTCAGGGCGACTACAATCAAAGAATTTGATTGTTGAAGTTATTAGAACACAAGTTTTGGGAAAGCCGTCGTAGAACGACGGGGCTTTAAACCCAATTTTTTGGTAATAAAATCAGTATTTCCTCCTTACCAGGAAGAGCCTGGTAACGCAGATCTGGAGGAAGAGCCTCTTTTCCCCTCGGCACTTCTGGGAGAGGAATTTGGATCAGAGGTGTTTAAGTTATTAAATTTTCATTCCTTAATTCTTGCTAGTCCCTCCTCAGAGACCTTGAGGCTGGTCATTATATAATTTACTTGTTTATTTGTCAATGTCAGTTTTCGATCAGTTTAGCGATCGCAAACTAAGTTTGTCAAAACGTGAGCAACCAAGACAAAATGATAAGGACAACAACGGGATCATCTCTCTGGAGTGTAAAAAGCTTTTTCACAGAGGGCAAGTGTCCCGCACAGCACAGGCTATAGCTCCGAGGGCCATCTCATTTTTTGTAGGAGCCTTGTGGCAAGAGTGGTTGCCCTGGATAGGAGAGGGTCGGCACGGGGCACGATCTTACAAAATCATGATTTTCCTGAGAATGAAATAGCCCTGCTATAGATCCCAGATGGGTTTTATATCTCTAGCGAGATCTGGCGATCGCACGGAGTGTGAAATAATGCCACTCCCTTTTTAGGTAAAAAAGTACACATTAAAATGACAAAGGATAGCACAATGAAAAATAACTTTGATGAAATCCCATCAGGCGGAATAGGTATAAAAGTCATTGGCAAAATTGCCGATGAGCTAAGCTATACCCGCACTTTTGACAGCCGAAACTGTCTGTTAATTGTGAAAAAATATCAGCCCAAACCCAGCACTGAAACTTATTTTTTTAAGCAGCAAATAGATGTTTTAAAAAGCTTGAATTTTCTGCAAAAGCAACGAGATAGCCAATCAGATCAGCCACTTAAAAAAATCAGCTTAAAAGTAAATTCTGATATCAAGGCTGTGGCTCAAGTCTTAGAGTGGGTCGATGCAGTTTTTGAGAATCTACCTATTCCCGAAACAGTTTTTTGCGAATTTAAGCTCGTCAGCATCGAAGGGTTCACAAATGCTGTTCGCCATGCTCATAAAGATCTGCCATTGGCAACTCCAATTGATCTGGAAATAACAATTTTTCCATCACACCTAGAAATAAAAATTTGGGATTATGGTAAACCCTTTGATTTGAAATCTAAGTTGCAAGAAGACTTGGCAGAAACAAGTCCATTTGCTTGGGACGAGCTGGAATTTACGCTTCACTAAAACATGGCTTTACCACGGGTGGTAACAAACCGATTTTTTCAAGAGAATCCTTCGCTATAATTGCCGATTGTTTGAAAAATCCGGTTTCTTTGGTCTATATGTAAGGTCTGAATTGACACTAGGAAAAAATAGTTTTGCCATGACTACTAATACTGCTGCTAAAAATCTAGTTGTGGATGACCCACCACCGATCCGCAATCTAGTTCATCGCTTTTTAAACCAGAGATATCAAGTAGATTCGGCAGCAGATGGCGACACAGCTTTAGCCGTATTTGAGGAATTCAAGCCGATGGTAGTAATTCTCGATTGGAATTTGCCTGATACTACTGGCTATCACCTTTGTCGGGAAATGCAGCGCCGTACTAATGTTTTTGTGATTATGCTCAGCCGCCGTACAGATGAAGCTGATAGACTTAAATTTCTGTCCGCAGGTGCTGATGATTATATCTGCAAACCATTTGGTCTGGCGCAATTGGCATTCGGATCGAAGTTGTGTTGAGACGCATAAGGTGTGTGACTCCATCACGGATTGTATTCGCTCGATTTGCGATCGATCCAGCGAGTCGGGAAGTAACATTGAACGACAAAATTATCAAGTTAACAGCGTTGTAATTTAATATTTTGTATTTTTTTGCAAATCATTCTGGTCAATCTTGGAGTCGCCAACAGCTAATCGAAAAAATCTGGGGTTGGAACTCCAATGATGCAGCAGAAGAGCAAGTTGTTAGCGTGCATATGGGTCAAATTCATAAGAAAATGATTCAATTGGATGCTGCGGGCTCGCAGTTTATTCAAACAGTTCGGGGTTAGGGTAACAGGTTTGACGCAATACGCTTGGGATCAGAAGACAGGGCGGTTGAAACCGCCGTCTAATATTATTTTGTGAAAAACCAATTTTCCCACGTCCCATCGGGCAGCCAGATGCCTCCAAGAGCACGAACGCGATCGGGTAACATAAAGTATGTCCAAGCCGTGCCGAAGGGTTTGAGTTGTCGATCGCAAATTTCCACTTCTTCCCGCTGATATTCGTTTTCCGTCGGTTCTCGCAGCGGATCGTAGTCTTCCAGTCGGTCTAAATCGTCCAAAATAGCGGAATTTGCAAAACAGAGGAGAAAACCGCAGACGATGCCCTCTCCGGCCACCATCGCAGGATAGCCGATCGGCAGTGCAAAAAGTTGGCCACGGGCGATCGCAGGCAAAGCATCCACAACCTTTCCCTCGCAGTAGCGCCGGTAGTTGCACTCCCTCGGTTTGAGAGTGCCGTAGACAAAGACTTTCATCGAGTAGGGCCTAACCGCTAGTTTTTGCTAACATAGATGGCTAAGCTAATAGTTTAAGTCTCGCGGGCGATCGCGACCGCAATCTTGATAAATTTCGTTGTTTACCCTTCCTTATAATTCATGACTCTAGCAGTTAGTTTTATGGCTTTTGGACTTCGGCCTTTGTACTTGAGCTCTTTTTTGCCCGACTTGCCCCTGGACGGCTTGTTTTCGACTCAAGGGATTATGGTGATGCTGCTGGCCGCCTATGCGGGGGCGATGTGGATGTTTCTCACCAGTGCTCCCAAAGTACACACGGTGATGGTATCGGATCTCGGACAAGCCAGGGAGTTCTATGAAGGTATGCTAAACCTCCCCGTTGCAGAAGTGCCACTGCATTACTACTACAATTACGAGCAAACCTTGGGGACAACTGGTATCGATCCCCTGTATTTGTCGCCGAATGTCGGCAGGGGAACGAGCTCTCAAACGATGGGGAGTCCCGAGGGTTTGTGGTATCAGTTGATGAAAAATACCCAACTCCACATTATTAGCGGGGCTGGTGTAGGGGAAAAAAATCGCGAACGTCACGTTTGTTTCGATCGCGATTGTTTGGATCAGCTATTGATGAGGGTGCAAACTCGTGGCATTAGTTATAAAATTCGCCGAGAAAAGCCACTGAATTTTTTGGTCAAGGATTATGACGGCCGCGTGATTGAAATGGCTGAGGTTAGTAATTAAGTAGGTCGTTCTAATTAAAGGTAAAACGATCTCGTGCGCTACCCCCGACTTCTTTTTTTGGGTAATATCATTCCGGCCGGGCCGGAATGATATTAGTCGCGAACATGGCTCATCTCCAGAGAGATAATGGCTCAATCAAAAAATGATAAGAATAATTGAGATTTTTGAGATCTAACTAGATCCTGGTTACACTGCATTAATTGGTTGCCGGAGATTGTTTCCTACGCCAATAATAATCAGTAACACTCTTGTTAACTAAAACCTGGAGACAAGTAATCATGGCAGAAGTGGAAGTTATTGTAGAAAGTTTGTGGGAACTTGATGAGGATCAGCTAGAAGCACAGATTGGCTCTCGCGTACAAGCCATAGGGGATGATGTTGCTGGACGACGTGGAGCAAGAGGGATAGACCCAGCTTCCTTGGAATCTATTGATGTGAACGTTGCGGCTAGAGCATCGATCGATCCAAGATTTTTAGATGCTGGTCGGCAGCTTGTCGATCGCGTAAACCCCTTAGCTTACGAGCTGATGTGCAAACCCCTCGGAGGAAACGATGCACAGACTCAGAAAATCCTGGATGAAGCGAGCGGCCAGAATTACACCAAAGCTGCGAGTATGTTAGCTCCTGCTCTCATCTCTGGACTGGGACTTGCTCCTGCTATTGCTACCCTACTGGCCACGTTGATTATCAAAAAGATTGCCAATTATACCGCTACGGGAATTTGTGAAACTTGGCAGCAAAACCTGCCCAAACCCGCAAGCTGAGCCACAGAAATTCTAGGGGAGGGCGATCGCACGGGCTGTTTTAAAATCCCAGCAGTCGCTTAGCTATCTACTCATCAATCAAGATCGCTTTTCGTCGCATAGGTGTCGCATAGGTGGCGATCGATCTTCTCAACATTAGGGTTATTCTCCAAATAGCCGCGCACCCATTCACACCCGCGCTCCAATACCCGATCGAGATCCAATAGCTCCAAGTTCCACAGCCGCACGGTTTTGTCACTACTTCCCGAAGCCAGCCACTTACCGTCGGGACTCCAAGCTACACTCCTGACAGCTTCGCTACGTTTGAGTATCATCAATTCCTTACCCTGAAGGCTCCAGAGTTTGATGGCGCCGTAATCACTCCCCGAAGCTAGCATCTTGCCATCGGGGCTGAAACTAACGCTGTACACCCAGCCATCACCTCCATTAGATGTCCAGAGTTCCTTGCGATTCTCTAGACTCCAGAGTTTGATAGTCTTGTCCGTACTTCCCGAAGCTAGCATCTTGCCATCGGGACTCCAAGCGACGCTCCTTACCTCACCCCGATGCCCCCTAAGCGTCTTGAGTTCCTTGCCGTCTTTGTTCCAGATTTTAATAGTGCTGTCCCTACTTCCGGAAGCCAACATCTGACCGTCATGACTGAAGCTGACGCTCCAAACTTCCTGCTTATGCCCTTTGAGTGTTGCGATTTCCTTACCGTCTTTGTTCCAAAGTTTGATGGTAGAGCCACTCGTCGAAGCTAGCAGTTGGCCATCGGGGCTAAAGCTGACACTCCTGACATTGCTACGCTCTTTGTGTTTCCAGAGTTCTTTGCCGCCGTTCACCAAGTTCCAGACTTTGATGGTCTTGTCAGCACTTCCCCAAGCCAGCATCTTACCGTCGGGACTCCAAGCGACGCTATAGACTTTATCGCGATGACTCCCTTGAATCCTAGGCAATTCCTTGCCTTCAATATTCCAGAGTTTGACAGTATTGTCATCACTCCCCGAAGCCAGCATCCTGCCATCAGCGCTGAAGTTAACGCTCCTAACCACATCGTCATGCCCTGTGAGTGTCTTGAGTTCCTTACCCTCAAGCGCCCAAAGTTTAATGCTACCGTCATTACTTCCCCAAGCCAACATCTTGCCGTCGGGACTCCAAGCTGCGCTTTCAACCCAGCTACTATTTTTAATCGTCCTGAGTTCTTCACCCTTAAGACTCCAGAGTTTGACGGTTTTGTCAATACTCGCTGAAGCGAGCATCTTGCCGTCGGGACTCCAAACTACACTCCTGACATAATCACTATGCGCCTTATGACTCCAAAGTTCCTTACCATCCACCGCACTCCAGAGTTTGATAGTCTTTGCATAGCTCCCGGAAACCAAAGCTAGCAGTGTACGATCGGGGCTGAAGCTAATGCTCCAAACTTCAGCGCTGTGTTTGAACGTCTTGAGTTCCTGACCGTCTTTGTTCCAGAGTTTGATGGTCTTGTCAGCACTTCCCGAAACTAGCATCTTGCCATCGGGACTCCAAGCGACGCTACGAACAACAGCGCTATGTTTGAGCGTCTTGACTTCCTGACCGTCTTTGTTCCAGAGTTTGATGGTCTTGTCAGCACTTCCCGAAGCTAGTATCTTGCCATCGGGACTCCAAGCGACGCTACGAACAACAGAGCTATGTTTGAGCGTTTTGAGTTCCTGACCATCTTTGTTCGAGAGTTTGATAGTGCCGTCCCTACTTCCCGAAGCTAGTATCTTGCCATTGGGACTCCAAGCGACGCTCAAAACTTCACCCTTATGCCCTTTGAGCATCTTGAGTTCCTGACCATCTTTGTTCCAGAGTTTGATAGTGCCGTCCCTACTTCCGAAAGCTAGCATCTTGCTATCAGGACTCCAAGCGACGCTATAAACGTCACGGCTATTATGTTTGAATGTCTTGAGTTCCTTGCCGTCTTCGTTCCAGATTTTAATAGTCTTGTCAGCACTTCCCGAAGCTAGTATCTTGCCATCGGGACTCCAAGCTATGAACCCAACCTTTTGCTGATGCCCTTCCAAGCGGTTACGCTCTCTCACCTCGTAAACTGCGTGTTGTAGTGCGGTTATAGCGCGGAACCTGGTATCGTCATCTACCCCAATTGCCCTTTTGACTTTTTTCCCAGCTTTTAAGCCTTCTATCACTGCATCTAACTTTTGGTCAGAGGCAAACAGTGTTTCTGAAGATGCAGTTAGGGTTTTAATCTGAGCCACTTGATTTTGATACCACTGCAACCCAGCAAATCCCAAGACAACGGCAAACGCGATCGCCACCAAACCAATTGTTCGGAGGCGGTTGCTATGCTGGCGCTGGAGGCTGCGCTGTACAAACTCAGCCTCTACCTGGTTGAACCAGTTATCTGTTGAATTAAGTACCTGCTTTAAGGAATCGAGGCGGGGGTTAGTATCCCACAGAAATTTTGCCTGTTGCTTTCTTTTCCACAACTTTTTCCAGCGATCGCGCGGATTGGCATTCCAATCAAGCCTTGTCAGTTGCTGGCTGTTCCACTCGAAAGCGGCAGGTGTCAACCGCCGTTGTAAAACTAAATTTTCTTTTTCCGCTTGTGTCCAGGCTAGCAACTTTTCCCATCCCCGCACTAACGCATCATGGGCTGGTTCCACGTAGGGATTCCCATCAGCATCTTGCCCTTTCACTAACAACCTGGCTGTGCGAAAACGCTCAATTACGTCTTTGACCAAACTATTTTTTTGTGGCGGATATTCCAATTCTGATAGCGGGACTTGTCTGCGCGCCAACTCACCGCCACCGAAGGCAACCATTCGCAGCATCAGATGACGGATAACTTGTTCATAGGCTAGATTTTCTTGAAATAACGCCTGATATTCCTCGTCAGCCCTGCGAGTTAACGAGAGAATGACTCCTCCTAGTTCTTGATAATCTTCTTGAGTCAAAGTCCGATCGATTATTGCACCTTTGTCTCGTGCTGCCTGTTGTCGCTTTAAAAACTTAAGATATAGTTCGCTCAAGGCGAAAGAAAGTAGTGGCAATGCTCCGGGCATATCTGCCACTTCATCAATTAATTGTTCGACTAAATTATGGGGTTGAAAATACATAACCCGTGCTTCAGCAGGTTTTTCAATTGCTTCGCGCAGCTCCCCTCGCGTCATTGCCGGAATAATAAATCGTCCGCTTTGCCAACCTTTTGTTAATAAGGTATTGCTCAATTTAAGTTCTTGGCAGACTAACTTTAAGCCAGCATCTCTAACTTGTGGTTCAAAGTCCGATCGCAGGCTTAATACTACCCGTAATTTATCCCCATTGGCATTAATTGCTTTCAGTATCTGTTGGAAAAATTCCTGGCGCTCATGCTCATCGGGACAGAGTGTAATGATTTCTTCGCTTTGATCGATAAAGATGAATAACTTACAAGTGGGATAATTTTTAGCCCAAATAGCAATACTTTGAGTCAGAGTTTTTTTGGGGTTTCTTAACTCGATATTTGGTAATCCGGCATCAACCAGGGCATTATTTAGGGCGGAAAACGGTGTTTCACCGGGACGGATCGGTGATAACATACACCATTTGTCGCTCTTTTCCTGTTTCAATTTGGGAATTAATCCGGCTTTGACTAAACTAGATTTCCCCGAACCCGAACCACCTAGTACCACGGTTAGAGGATGAGTTTTGACAAAATTTTGTAATTTTTCTATGAGTTCGGTTCTCCCGAAAAATAGCTTGCTGTGTTCCTCTTCAAACGGTTGCAAACCGCGATAGGGATTTTGGGATTGATCTAATGGTGGTGCGGGAGGTAGATTTAGGGCGTGTCCTGGCGTGAGGAAAATATACTCGCCTTTGTCGTGTTTTTTGAGCGGATAAATGCCAGGAGTTTGACGGATGGCCCGCGCTGTTGTGGCAATTTCCACCCGATCGCGCAAATATAAATAAAGTTCAGATGCCGTAATCACCCCATCTCCGGCTGGCTTACCCGGTTCTGCTGGAGGAAAGGCATCGGCTTTACCCTCAAGTGCTTCGATCAACGCACAGGCAAACGGTGAATGCACTCCTACTCCTGTTTGTCCGCGATCGTCTTTCAGGTTAAAAGCATCCAGTGCCGTTTGATCGTAAGCCGCTGAGGTGAGGATTTGCCATGCAGGGTCTTGAATAAAGCGATCGTACCGTTCTTTGTGAATCGTACCCAATTCCATCAGAATCGCTTTGCGCGTACTCGACCAGCGAAAAGCACCCGCAAAACAACAGTCGAAAATACCTAGGAAGTGGCGACAGGAAAGCTCATTTAAGGCTTTATTTACGTCTGACATCCGCAAGTAAGTGCTCACGTTGCCCAATTTCGCATTTTGAGGAATCAGATAGCCTTCAGGCCCATCCTCGCCGTTTAGGGCAATGCCATGTCCGGCGAAGTACAAGAGAAAACGATCGCCCTTCTGGATTTTTTGCGGTAATTCTGTTTCTAGTACGTGGCGAAGTTGGCTGAGAGTAGCCGCGCGATCGAGCAGTAGAGTAACCGTGTAGTGATATTCGCGATCGAGGAGATGGGCGATTTCTGTAGCATCGCTGGCGGCAGTTTTGAGTGAAGAGATGCCGTTGATGTAGTCGTTAATCCCAATAACTAGGGCATAGCTATGTTCAAAGTCTGACATACGAATCCTCGTTCTCTGATTGAGATTTTATACCATTTTTCTAAAGATGTGCTATGGATGAAGTCTTAGCCCCCCCGAACTCGCGGGGGGGTTGGGGGGGTAATATCTAGCGCTACTTTATGAAATTGGTATTACTCGTTACTTTCGCTGGATCGAAAGTCCCCTTCTCTGAAACATCTATCGCACGATCGATATTTGAATCTCCTTTGTTGTCCACTCTTGACTCGGATCGAATATCGGTACTGCTCGTCTCGATCGCAACGGAGGTTCGCTAACATCAGCACCGATCGCAGCCAAGAGCATTCCCAGCGGACTATTGTCACGAGCGAAGACTTCTGACTTTGGCGCAATTTCTTCATCAAGTGACGGTAATTCCAGCCAACGAAAATCGTTTTTCCCAATCGTCGCAAAAACTTTCAGCGTTTCCCTAGCTTGGTTATATCTCTCCGTATCAGGTAGCTGAAAGTTCATCGGCTCTAAAATTTCGTCATTGGGATTGAGTGGGTAAAATGAAGTTGCTTGATTTCGGATATTAATGCTAGAAACTTCCCAAGTTGCTTGGAGATTTAACACTCTAATATTTAAAACTTGAGGCGAAACATTTTTGATTCGTAAAAATGTAGCTTCACCCGATTTCACCACTAAATTAGTTGAATCGGGAAATGACTGTGGTTTTTTAGGCATTCCCGGTTGCCAGTTTGGCTGACTCATAAACTCCACTTCTAGCTGATTAGTCAACTCAGAAAATTGATTGCTCAACTCCTGAATCGCCTGATATTTTGCGAGGTGTATCAGACGCTGCACTACTTTTTGCGGAGCCTCAGTATCCTCAATTTTCAGTGCGGGTAGCAGGTTTTTAATGGGCGTGCCAACGCAAATTTCATACTCACCATGTTGGTTAACTGCAACTTGATAATTTTCCTTCTGTTGGGCATCTACTAATTTCAACCAGCCATTTTCTGCGAGTGCTGACTTAACTGCATTTAGTGCGACTTCTTCCCGCTCCTTGATGGCTGGAGACAATTCATTTTCTTGATCGCCAACCTCTTTTTTGAAGAGGCGCACTCCGCGCACCAGCTCGATCGGGGCTGACAGCATCACTGCCTGAGATCCTTGCTCAATCTTGTCCTCACGCAGCACTGCAATCACATCAGCCCAGGCATCTGAAGCACCAACTCTTGAGATTTCAACGATCGCCAATTGCTGATTTTTCTGGGTAAAATCTGTAATACCAAACGGATATATCGCAAAATGAGCGCCCGAACTTAGACCGTTTGCCATCCCCGCATCTAGTCGGACTTGCTTGGGGACTTGCTGCGGTTCTGAGTCTGCCTCAGTGACTTCTTCCTCAATTATTTCAAGCACATTTACGGCATATTGTAAAGATCCGCGATCGACTCCGAAGACAAAGCGATTGCTTTCTCCCAACAGCATCGGCATCTGTGATGGCATCTTACTTTGAATTTTCGCACTGACGCGATCGTGCAATGTTTTGTACGTCAATCCTGAAGGGCTACTGGTTAACGTATCGATCATCCAGTACGTCAGCGCCCCATGTCGCTCCTTACCATTCACCCGATACTCGTAGGCATACTCGCTAGGACGACAGGCAGCTAGCAAAACGTAATCTCTAGGTTGAGGAAGCCACTGCCCGGGGGTAATACTTGCAGGAATTTCATCAGTCAGAGCCTGCCAGTTTTCGATCAGCTCTTGTCGCTGGGCAACCAAGCTTTCGGAGTCTCGCGATGCTGTATCGGTTTCTCCAGCACCTCGAATTGCAACATCGCCGCCTCTAGTTGCTTCTCCAGAGTGGCAGCTATCCAAGACAAGCGTGACAATCAACCCTTTGTCCGTCATCCGCTTCAGCAGTGTAGCCAATTCCACATCCCGCAGGTAGCGCCCAGATTCGTTGCCAACATCTATTGGCACAATTCCCTCATCGAGTTGGTCATCCCCCTTCAATTCTGGATAGATGGTTGTCGTCCGTCCTCCATGTCCAGAATAGTGAATGTAAACCTGCTCTCCCGGCTGAGCTATTTCTGTAATGGCCTGAAACTTTGCCACAATATTTTCATAAGTTGGTTCCGGGTCTTTGGTTGCGATCGTTTCAGCGACTTCAGGATTCGGAGAAGTCAGCCTGAAAATCCGTTCGGATGGAATCTTCAGTGTCTCGGACAGGTAGCTTGCTACAAGGTTAATGTCACGCACGGCTCCTTTAAGATTCTTGTACAACCGATTGGGTAGGTAGTAGTCAATACCTATTAATAAGGCGTAAAAATTCAGTGTTTGATCGGGTTTGTCAGCCATTTTTACCTCATCACTCCAGCATTTGTATTTAACTCAGAGAGTTGAGGTATCAGCAGAGTTCTAGAGCCGTAAGTTATAGCTCTTCAGAAAACTCTGCTCATTCAGCAACTTATTCTTCAGCTCAAGATTTTGTTAACTCGATCGCCAACAGTTCAAGCCATTTGTTCGCGGGTTTTGACAGCGACAATGCCGTCTGGCTTCAAACCCTTCTTCTGCTGAAATTCCTTGACGGCTTTATCTGTCCCCGGCCCAAATTCACCATCAGTCCCAACTAAAATCCCAACCTTTTTCAAGCCTTCCTGAAGCTTGAGTACATCCGAGCCTTCCATTCTGGGCATCGCCAAGCGCAAAGTTCTGGGTTTGTCATCCCACGGCGCTTTAGGAAACCCTGGAGCAGGAGCTCGATTAAGTGCATCCTCGGTTTGAGGGCCAAAGCCGCCATCTTCGGTAATGCTTTGATCGGGATGATTCTGATTCCAAAGCTGCTGAAAAGCAAGTATTGATTGACTGCGAAGATCGATCGTCCCGTCGCCTTGGTAGTCGAAGTGAGGTGGATCGCCCGGCAATGGATTCCAGCCATACCGCATTAAATAAACTTCCCAGCCTGTTGGATCATCAATATCGATCGCTAACCCAGTTTGGTGGTTGCTGGCTCCCGGTGGAGCTACAGGATTAGAGTTGTTGAAGCGATCGTTGTATAGCAGCATTTGCTGAGCGATCGTGCGGTAGGCAGAGTTCACCTGCATCGTTTGACCTCGATCTTGAATGGCTTTCTGGAGTGCCTGTTTTGCTGAGGGTTGTACATAGGGAAAGGCTGCATCCTGCAAGTCTACATTGAAGTCATCAAAACTGACAAAGGCATCTGGCATCATCAGTTGCAGTTGATATATCAACTGCTGGGATAAGCCATTGACCACCGCCGTCGAAAACATGGGTGCATCTTGGACCAATCCGGCGAAACTCCCTCTAACTCCCAACATATCCCGTTCGACAAATTCTTCACAGGCTTCGACAATTACAGGTTGATTAAATAGAAGATCGCTTGAGTCAGTCATGGTTTTCTCCAATCTGTTTGAATTTGGTTACACAATCGATGTTATAGTCCCAATTCTTTTCGTGTTTGGGCACCTACAACACCATCCGCCATTAGCCCTTTCTGCTGCTGAAACTGCCGCACTGCCTTCTCAGTATCATTACCAAAGAATCCATCAGGTTCCAATACTTCTCGGTTAAGGTCTAAGCGGTACTGAGAATAGAAAAATGAAGCTCCTGGCGCTGAGTACCAGTACCT
>NZ_JAUBVX010000048.1:0-48415 GCF_036706065.1 Microcoleus sp. A2-C3
AGACATGACATATCATGTGAATGACTACAATACTTTATTATCATATCAGCTACTCAACCAGAATGAAATAGCCCTGTCCACGATCGCATTACACAAACAAAATTTACAACTATGGTACTCACCCCCGATAATTCAGGCATCTCTCGTTTGGTAGGAGACAATTCTGCTGAAAATATTACACTTGCACCGGGACAACTTGCTAGTTTTCCTGGGGGAGTTTGGATGCTGGGCGGCAATGATACTGTCAGGGGCTCGTCAGATGCAGAACGGATTTTCGGCAACGATGGTAAAGACAGTCTGTTAGGCGGCGCCGGCAGTGATTCTCTTTATGGCGGCAAAGATGATGACGATCTTTTGGGAGAAACTGGTGACGATTTATTGACAGGGGATAGAAATAGCGATTTCCTTGATGGCGGTGCGGGAAATGATTTGCTACGCGGGGGACAAGGTGTTGATTTGTTAGTTGGCGGTGACGGTAACGATACTTTAATTGGCGACAGAGATGTGGATATTTACAAAGGTGGTGCTGGGAGCGATGTCTTTGTTTTTCGAGTCGATCAAGCGGGAATTAGATTGGTTGGGAATGAAGTTCCTGACGCGGTAATTGTGGATTTTGATAAATCTAGTGATTCGATCGGAATTAGTGCAGCTTTTACCAGCAGCAATATCTCTTTTGAACAGGTAAATTATAGCTTGAACGATCCGAGACTGCTGCTGATCGATCCTGCAAGTATATCGGGGGGAACGAGTTTGTTAGCCAAGGGTGGCATCTCGCAGCAAAGTCTCGATCCAGATGGCAACGGTCGTGTGGAAGCTACTAATATTAGGTTCGGTGTTACTAATGCTTTATTGGGTACTGTGTTGAATGTGACACCTGCGGATTTAACCGGTCGTTTGGTTAATGCTAGTTCTTTGCTTTAATTGGTAGGTGTAGGGTGCGCAATGTGCACTGGCTTTAGTTATTATAGGGTGCGATCGAGGGCTGAATGTGAAGATCGCCTACTCAATAGTTTTCCCCCGAAGCGCTCTCTAAGATTAGTTAGCTACAAAGTCAACCGGTGCGCAGTGTACACCCTACAAACTAATGACTCATAACTAATGACTAATTACTCTTTGCCATTGCCCACTGCATCAAACCGGGGAATAATCGATAGGCTTCCGATGCAAAAAAAGCTGGGCCGACGGTAACTTCTGCACGCTGATTCTTGACAGCATCCCAGATAGCTTTAGCAATATCTTCCGGCTGAGAAGCCCAGTCAGATTTCAACATTTCGCTCATTTGTTGGCGGCGCAATTCGACTGCTGGTTCGTCTCGATCGCGAAATTGAGCTCTTTCCAAAAAATCGCTGTTGATCAAGCCCGGATGTACGGCGCAAACGTGAATACCTTGGGGCGCTAATTCCAATCGCAAACTTTCTGTTAAACCGGTTACTGCATATTTGCTGGCGCAATAAGCGGTCATTTGAGGCAAGGGCATTTTGCCGCCTATGGAGCCAACATTGACGATTGTACCCGTTTTGCGATCGAGAAAATGTGGCAAAATTTCTTGAATTGTGTTAACGCAACCCCAAAAATTGGTATTCATTAATTGCTGCCAATCTTCGGAGGTGGTTTGCTCGATCGCCCCCGCGAGACAAATCCCGGCATTATTCACCAAAACATCAATGTTTCCGCACACATCTAGGGCTTTTTGGACGATCGCCCGCACTTGTTGAATGTCGCCTACATCCCCCGCAATAGGGACAGCGGAAGTGCCTTCACGCTGCACCTGAGCCGCTGCTGCTGCCAATCTCTCTGGCTCGCGAGCCACCATCACCACATCGTAACCTTTGCTGGCAAATAACAGTGCCGTTGCTTTGCCGCTTCCTTGAGAAGCGCCTGTCATCAAAACTGTAGGAGCCATAGATAGTTATACTTTGTAAGTGGGGGCTTCGTTTGCTGCTGTATGGAAACTATAACAGATGCCAAGTATTTTTGGGCGCGTTCTATATTAATAGTTTGTCTTGAATATAACAAATTTTAAATATTGGCGAGCGGGCTTTTAAAAACGAACCGCGAAGACGCAAAGGACACGAAGGAAAAGAGGAGAAGAGAAGGCAAGATCAACAGTAGAGTTGAATTGAATTCATTCCCTCGCTCTTCTTGAAACGCATCTGCGTTGATCTGCGTTGATCTGCCTTGCCTCTGCGATTGACCTATTCATCCAAAATTTATGCAATAAGTCTAGTTCAGAATTGTGCGAAAATTGCTATATAAATTTTATTTTCGGCAATTTCCAATTTCCCCTTACCAATTCTCGAACAAATGAATTTTCCTAAACAACCGCAGAATTGGTCGATCGCCCTATTGTTAATTATCGGCGTTTTGGCAGTCTCAACCTCTTCGATTTTAATTCGGCTGGCGAACATGGAAGCAGGCGCGGGCGGCCTCGGTTTCAGTCTGATACTCGCCGCATCTCGCTTGAGTTTGTCTTCCTTAATTCTGCTTCCGGCTTGGCAGAAAATTCAGTGGAAAGCCTTACAACCGGGAGCTCGGCGCTATGCTGCGGCGGCTGGTTTGTGTCTCGCCCTGCACTTTGCTCTCTGGATTACCTCACTTTCTTATACTTCGATTGCGGCTTCCACAGCCCTCGTCACCACAACTCCCGTTTGGATAGCGCTATTGTCGCGCTTCTGGTTTGGCGAAAAACTCAGCAAAATGTCGATCGCTGGCATTACTATAGCGCTTGCAGGCGGAATGGCGATCGCCCTGGGGAGTGGGGGCGCAGAAAGTGCCGGTAGCAGTAAACTCCTAGGCGATTTCCTGGCTCTGGCTGGTTCCTGGGCTGTCAGCTTGTACCTGCTGTTGGGGCGGGAAGCTCAGCGGCGAGGACTGGGAATTGGCGGTTATATCGCGATCGCCTATACTGTTAGTGCGATCGTCCTGCTCCCTCTCCCCCTCGCCTTCGGCATCAGTTATACCGGTTATCCGCACATTGTATATTTTTATATTTTGTTAACCGCCGCCTTGCCTCAATTAGTCGGCCACACCATTTTAAACTGGGCAGTAATGCAAATTTCCCCAACTATAGTAACTCTTGCCATCTTGTTTGAACCGGTAGCGGCGAGTTTTTTTGGTTATTTGCTGTTTCGGGAAGTGCCCGCGCCGGCGGTACTCGCAGGTGCTGCGATACTGCTGTTTGGCGTAGCAACCGCTACCCTCGGAGCTAAAAAAAGCACAGTCAACAGTTAACAATTCTCAGCCTTGCCACTACAGTTGGCGTGAGTCAGAATAAAAAAGATTAGATCTAAAAAATACAAATAAGTGGGTAGCATATAAATGAATGTAAAAAGCGTTTTTCAGTGCGAGCGTCTCCGCTGGCTTGTTTACATATCTAGCGAGCGGGGACGTTCGCACTCATACAAAAGCACCCATTGATACGCTGCCAATAACTCGTCATTTAAATATCCAATCAAAACTATCAAATGTCTGACTAATAACTAATAACTAATGACAATGACTAATGACTGATGACCAATGACTGATGACCACCCTTCGACTTCGCGAGCGGGCAAGATGACCAAT
The DNA here is from genome assembly GCF_036706065.1 of Microcoleus sp. A2-C3. Taxonomy (NCBI): domain Bacteria; kingdom Bacillati; phylum Cyanobacteriota; class Cyanophyceae; order Oscillatoriales; family Microcoleaceae; genus Microcoleus; species Microcoleus sp. A2-C3. The sequence continues at coordinate 3,565 of NZ_JAUBVX010000048.1, forward strand.
GACTAATGACTAATGACCAATGACTAATAACTAATAATATTCGGGTGCCTTTCGGAGAATAAAATTATGCTACCAGAACAACTACAGCGCATCATCGGCTACTTTCTAGAAGAAGCCACAGAACACATTCAAATCATCGAACAAGGCTTGCAGGGCCTGCAAAACACCATGCAAGCTCCCCAAAGCATAAACCAGCTCATCCGAGCCTCGCACTCGATTAAAGGGGGAGCAGCTATGCTGGGATTTAGCAGCATTCAGCGCATAGCCCATCGCTTGGAAGATTATTTAAAACTGCTCAGAGAATGTCCGATCGCCATTGATAGCACACTACAATCGCTATTAACCCAAGTTTTTGATATTTTAGCAGCCCTCGTGTCCAAGGTTTCTAAGGGTTTTGGACTCAACCACGAAGACGCAAACCAGATGCTTTTCCTCGCCGAACCGGTTTTTGACGAACTCGATGCTTACCTGAGAGTGCTGATTCCTACTCGCCTGACTTTGAGAGCAGTAACCGACGAACACATTCACCTTTTCTCCGGTTACTGCACCTTTGCAGCGGAATTTTTCTCCGCCATTACGTCGCACGTCGGTTTGCTCGGAGGCAATATTACCCGCCACGAGTACGAAGGCGAGGGCATACGCCTTTATATTGACATTTACCTACCACCTTACACCAGGATCGAAAACATCCGCCAAGCTGTCGAACTTTCAGGCGCGATGATCGGGACTGTTCAGACGCAGCGTGACTTTTCGCTGCTGGCTGCCGATTATCCGGTTTACCGAAGTGCGATCGCCCGTCCCGCAATTTGCACCGGATGCCGCTACTATTATGGCAGAAGCGATGGCGGCCACCTGCTCAACTGCACGATCCATCCGGGCGGCCCCGAAGATGAAGAATGTCGCGATCACGAACCAGAATAACCAGTATAAAATTAGGACTCCGAACTAATATTTGGAACCAGGGAATACTTTAGTAAAAACTAATATTATCCCTGATATTTTTCACGTTTCTCGCTACCAATTTCTATCCTAGATCGCTAAAATTTTACTTCCTAAAATTCGTTAAATCCGTTACACAATCCGTTGCCGAACTTCCTTCCTTCTTCTCACAAATTCCCTAAAAGCTGATACCGCAACTCGAATTAATTGCATCATGCTGTCAGGATGCGCCACCGCCCAGATATTGATAGCCAGACAAGTGATTGCCATCGCTAACAAGATATATGTCGGAAGCATTACTACGCCGATCGCAAACCAGGTAAAAACGTGAAATAACATTGCTGTAGCCCAAAGACTGGCCACAACCACAGACGCCCAAACTTCGATTCGAGGTCGGTTTAGTCCTGTCAAAATCCCTGTCAGCAAAGTAGTCAGCAAGTTTGCCGGAACTAAAAAAGCACAGATACCTATGCAGTAGGTATGAGAAAACTCAGTAACTGTATTGAAGTCGAGCATCAGTCTAATTGTCGGGCCTGTTGGATATACTTAAATAGTTTAACGTGACTTGACTTTTATATCTTGTCACCCTTACCTTAACTTAATATTTTCGTCAGTCTGCCGGTCTGAAGACACATTTCTCTCCTCCTTTTTCTCCCTGTCAAAAGTTTACCACAAATATTAACTTTGTGAAATATTATTAAAACTAATTGAAAAATGGCAACAATTGCTGCAATAATTAAGATTGGGGAGCGATCGAATAGAAGAGCTAAGTTCGTAAAAAGATCTAGAATGCTGGGGCCAGTCGAGCTGCAACACAAGGGTAGGCTGATTTGCGACTCAATCATTTTCGACTCGCTGATTCTCAGATGAGATTATTTAAAAGCAAATTTGAACTCAAATCTCAAATCGATAGAACCTTCTCAAAATTTTACAGCGGGAAATAGACACAATGGATCGACAAATCACAATCCCAGCACTCGCAGAAGTTGACTTGACCAACTGCGACAGAGAACCCATTCACATATCAGGGCATATTCAGCCGCACGGCGTGCTACTTGTGGTGCGAGAACCTGAACTAGAAATACTGCAAGTCAGTGAAAATACGCAAGATTTGTTAGGCTTTGATGCCAAAAGTGCGATCGGTCAAAATTTGAGCTTATTATTCGATCGCGCTCAGCTCGAAAAATTCACTGCCTGTTTGGAAAAGGAAAACTTAAAAACCGTCAATCCCATTAAAGTGTCCGTCGAAAAAGCCGGCCAATCTTTAGAATTTGACTGCATTATCCACCGATTAGAAGGATTTTTGATGGTAGAATTAGAATTATCCACTACCACAGAAAATCTTTCGATTTTTAGTTTTTATCATTCAGTGAGATCCACTGTCAGCCAAATTCAAAGCGCCACAACTCTCAAAGATTTATGTCAACAAACTGTAAAAGAAATCAGAAGAATTTCCAAATTTGATAGAGTAATGGTCTATCAATTCGATCCCGATGGCAACGGCGCTGTCATCGCCGAAGACAAAACAGAAAACCTGACTCCTTTCTTAGGATTAAACTACCCCAGCACAGATATTCCCAAACAAGCAAGAAAACTGTATTCATTAAATTGGTTGAGGTTGATTCCCGATATTAACTATCAACCAGTTCCCCTCGTATCCGGCAACAATTCTATTACCAACGAACCTGTAGACCTCAGTTTTTGCGTATTGAGAAGCGTTTCTCCCATTCACATAGAATACCTGCAAAATATGGGCGTGGCAGCTTCGATGTCAATTTCATTAATCAAAGATCAAAAACTGTGGGGATTGATTGCTTGCCACAACTATACACCAAAATACCTCAACTATGAAGTGCGCGCCGCCTGCGAATTTATCGGACAAGTAATGTCCTTAGAACTGCAATCAAAAGAAGGAAACGAAGACTACGACTATAAACTTTATTTAAAATCCATTCAAACCAAGATTTTTGAAGACATATCCACCGCCGAAAACTTGTCTGAAGTGTTCGGTAAATGCCAGCACAATTTGCTGGAAGCAGTCAACGCCCAGGGAGCAGCAATAATATTTGGAGAAAATTGCTATCTAGTCGGAAAAACACCTCAAGGAAAATCTCTCAAATACTTAACTAAGTGGGTGCAAACAAACCTCACAAAAGAAATATTTTATACAGACTCGCTGATCAAATTTTATCCAGAAGCTGAGGGATTTAAAGAGACAGTCAGCGGGTGTTTAGCCGTAGCAATATCGCCAATTCAAAAAATATATGTTTTGTGGTTTCGCCCGGAAGTAATTCAGACCGTGAATTGGGCTGGAAACCCCAAAAAACAAGTTGAAATAGATGAAGATGGCAGCCCCAGACTGTCTCCTCGCAAATCCTTCGAGCTGTGGAAAGAAAATGTGAGTTGCCAATCATTGCCTTGGAAACAATGCGAAATAGAGGCAGCATTGGAATTTAAAAAAGCAATGATTAATATAGTGCTGCGCCAAGCCGAAAAACTCAACAAATTAAATACAGCATTAGAAGCATCAATCGCCAGAGAGCGCGAAAAAACGGCTCATTTAAAAATAGCGATGTCAGAGCTTCAGCGCGCGCAAACTCAATTGGTGCAAAGTGAAAGAATGTCAAGTTTGGGACAGTTGGTGGCGGCGGTGGCCTATGAAGTCACTAACCCGATTAACTTCATCTACGGAAATCTAACCTATGCCAACGAATACAGCGAAAAACTCATCAATTTATTGCAGCTTTACGCTCAGCACTATCCGTCGCCTTCGTCAGAAATTCAAGTAGAAATAGAAGCAGCAGAAGTAGAGTTTATAGTTGAAGACTTACCGAAGTTGTTGGGTTCAATGAAAGTAGGAGCTAACCGCATCCGCGAGATAGTTCAGTCGCTGCGAAATTTCTCTAGAATTGACGAAGCAGAGATTAAACCAGTTGACATTCACGACGGATTGGACAGCGCTTTGTTGATTCTGAGCAACCGACTCAAACCGAAGCCCGATCGCCCTGCAATTCATCTCATCAAAGAATATGGCTCTCTGCCTTTGGTTGAGTGTTACGCAGTTGAGATAAACCAAGTGTTTATGAATGTACTGGCAAATGCAATTGATGCCCTAGAAGATGCCTTTGTCAACAAGCACTTATCGTCGCACCGCAGGGGCAAAGAAGAGCCAGCCAAGAGCGGACAAATTCAGATTGTGACAGAAGTTTGTCCGGGAGAAAAAGCCGTAGCAGTTCGGATCAAGGACAACGGTTGGGGTATGGAAGAAACAGTCGGCCAGAAAATATTTGAGCCGTTTTTTTCCACAAAACCGGTGGGTAAAGGTGCAGGAATAGGTTTGACAATTTCCCACGAAATTGTGGTAGAACAACACGGTGGCAAATTGAGCTGCATTTCAGCCCCCGGAGAGGGAACCGAGTTGATTATTGAGATTCCCTTAAGCCAAATTCATCGGAAACCCATTGTCAAATGAAAAAAAGTGCGCTCATAGCCCAAATCCACAAATCGAAAATTCGATTAAAATACAAAAGCAGCTAAGTAGATTTGATCCCATTCTGAGGAAGCGACTGTGACAGAAAAAAATACCGCCCAATGGGATGCCGGCAGATTTGTCAAAACCTTGGCTTATTTCGGTGTTATTCCCTTCATTGGCAGCATTAGCTGGCTGCAACAACTGTTCGGAAGCAGCAGCAACCAGAAAAAAGACCAACCCAAACTCGTACTCGTAGCCGGTGCCACCGGCGGCGTGGGAAAGCGAGTTGTCAAGCGATTGCAACAGCGGGGATATCAAGTCCGCTGTCTCGTCAGAGATACCAAAAGAGCAACAGAAATTCTGGGCAAAAATGTTGAATTAGTCGAAGGAGATATTACTCTCGCCGAGACGCTAACGCCGTTAGTAACTGAGGGCATCGAAGCAGTTATCTGCTGCACTGGCACGAAAGTTCAACCTGTAGAAGGAGACACTCCAACGAGGGAAAAATACTATCAAGGCATCAAGTTTTATATGCCGGAAGTTGTGGATGTTCCCGAAATTGTGGAATACAAAGGTCTGAATAATTTAGTGCAAGCTGTTCGCAGCCAGCTTGTTAAAGCAGGCGAAAAAATCATTTTTGACTTCACAAAACCTACCCAAGATTTAAAAGAAACTTGGGGTGCTCTCGACGATGTTGTGATGGGCGGCACTAGCGAAAGTTCGATCGCACTTACAGATAATACAGCTATATTCACCGGCAATGTTTCCACCGCCAACTCCGGCGGCTTTGCTTCCGTCCGCACCCAAAACTTCGATCCTCCGGTCAATCTCGCAGGATTTAGCGGCCTCCTGCTGCGCGTCAAAGGCGATGGTAAGCGCTACAAGTTGATTGTGCGTAGCGAGGCTAAATGGGATGGTATTGGCTATTGCTATTCCTTTGATACTGTTTACAATACTTGGATTACTGTCGTCGTTCCCTTCGATAAGTTGATTCCTGTCTTTCGCGCGAAAACTGTGAAGGATGGCTCGAAATTTGATGCTAGTAGTATTTATTCTTTTCAGTTAATGCTGAGCAAGTTTGAATATGATGGCGGGCTGAATCCGAGATTTACACCGGGCGTTTTTCAACTGGAATTAGAATCTATTAAAGCTGATGGTGGGCAGACTTTGCCGCGATTTGTGATGGTAAGTTCGGCTGGAGTTACGCGCCCTGGCCGCCCAGGACTTATTTTGGAGGAGGAACCGCCGGCTGTCAGGATGAATGATATGTTGGGGGGAATTTTGACTTGGAAGTTGAAAGGGGAGGATTGCGTGCGATCGAGCGGCATACCTTATACTGTTGTCAGACCTTGTGCTTTGACTGAAGAAGCGGGCGGCAAAGCTTTGATATTCGAGCAAGGAGACAATATTCGGGGTAAAGTTAGCCGGGAAGATATTGCAGAGTTGTGCGTACAAGCTTTGGAAGAACCGCAGGCTTGTAAGGTGACATTTGAGGTAAAAGAGGGGGAAAATTCTCGTTCTTCGGGAGATTGGGAGGGTTTGTTTTCTGGGTTGAAATAAGATAAGACGGCGGTTGAAGAGACGGCGAATTGAAGACGGCGAATTGAAGACGGCGAATGGAATTCGCGTCTACACAGACAAAACCCGCCTCCGCGGGTTGAAGAATCAGATAATACGGCGAATGCAATTACATTGTTTTCGACCGTCCGCGGAGGCGGACATCGTTTGTGTAGGCGCGGTTTCAACCGCCGTCTTATCTACTAATTACAGATTATTATGTATCTAAATTTCTTCCGACGATATTCTACGCCTTATTTGTTTTTGTTTCCGGCTTTGTTTATTTTGACTTTAACGGTTTTGTGGCCGGCGGTGCAAGCTTTTTATTTGAGTTTTACTAATTACGAATACGATTTAACTCAAATGCCGCAGTGGGTGGGTTTGAAGAATTTCGATCGCCTGTGGCGCGATCGCACTTTTTGGCAAACTTTGACCAATACGCTGCTGTATCTGCTCTGTGTAGTACCTATATTGGTTGTTCTACCGCTGGGAATGGCGATTTTGTGCAATCAAAAGCTCAGGGGGATGAACTGGTTCCGCGCAGCATACTACACGCCTGCGGTGATTTCGATGGTGGTCGCCGGGATTGCTTGGAAGTGGCTGTTTGCTGAGACTGGATTGCTGAATCAGTTCGGGGAATTGTTGGGTTTACCTCCGGTTTCTTGGCTTGCCAACCCGAAGGTGGTACTCTTTAGCGTGATGGCAGTTACTATCTGGAAAGGCTTGGGTTATTACATGGTAATTTATTTGGCTGGGCTGCAATCTATTCCGGCAGAACTTTACGAAGCTGCTGCGATTGATGGTTCGGAAGGTTTGCGGAAACACTGGGATATTACTGTACCGCTGATGAAGCCTTATTTAGTTTTGGTGGCGGTGATTTCGGCGATTTCTGCTACTAAGGTTTTTGAAGAAGTTTATATCATGACTCAGGGCGGCCCTCGCAATAGTTCTAAGACTGTTGTTTATTATCTTTACGAACGGGCTTTTAAGGATTTGGAAATTGGTTATGCTTGTACGATCGCCCTAGTGTTATTTTTGATGATTTTGGGTTTGTCGATTCTGCAAGTTAGCCTTCAGGGTTTGACTCGCAATGATTGAGAAGGAAGAAGGAAGAAGGAAGAGGGAAGAAGGAAGAAGGAAGAAGGAAGAAGATAAGACGGCGGTTGAAACCGCCCATTCTTCAACCCGCGCACCATCCGGGTTTTGTTTGTGTAGACGCGGTTGAAACCGCCGAGTCTCTTAAATATTAAGCCAAATAACCAATGACAAAGCTGTGAGATTTGGAGTAAGATTAAGTATGTCTCGCAAGTTTTGTCGGCCAACCCTACTCATCACCCCTCTAACACAACTAATTAACTTTCGTCAATAGCACAACTCCTGCAAATTGGCTGCAAGCCCTTTAACTTCACATTTATTAAACTATGATTTTACTAACAGGCTATCAAATCACCGAAAAAATTTACTCTGGTGTCAATACTGTGATTTATCGGGGAATCTGGCAAAAACACAATTTGCCAGTCATTGTCAAAACCCTGAACAGCGAGTATCCCACTCTGGAAGAAATTACCCGCTTGAGACATGAATATAAAATCCGAACTAATCTAAAAAACATCGAAGGAATTGTCAACTGCTACAGTTTAGAAACTAATCACAATGGTGTGGCGCTGACATTAGAAGACTTTGGAGGCTTGGCTTTATCTAATTTTTTAATTTCCACCAAACTTGACTTGAAACACTTTCTCGAAATTGCCGTTGGACTAGCAAAAAGTTTGGGTAAAATCCATCAAAACCAAATAATTCACAAAGATATTAAACCGCACAATATTATTATCCATCCCGAAACCTATCAGGTCAAAATTACTGACTTCAGCATCTCCTCCGGCTTGGTTCGAGAAAACGCAACGCCCAGCTATCCCAATTTGCTCGAAGGTACGTTAGCTTATATTTCGCCGGAACAAACTGGTAGAATGAATCGGGCAATTGATTATCGCAGCGATTTTTACTCGTTAGGTGTCACTTTTTACGAGATGTTGACTGGTGAATTGCCGTTTAGCGCGATCGACCCTTTAGAATTAGTTCACTGTCACATCGCTCAAATCCCCCCCAATCCCCGCAGTTTGCAGCCGGAAATCCCCGAAGCAATCTCTGCCATCGTGATGAAGCTGTTGGCGAAGATGGCGGAAGATAGGTATCAAAGCGCTGACGGGCTGAGATTTGACCTCGAAACTTGTCTGGCGCAACTACAAGCTACTGGCAATATATCGGATTTTACTGCCGGAAATGCCGATCGCGCCGGTCAACTCCTCATCCCCCAAAAACTCTACGGTAGAGAAGCTGAAGTCGCCGCTTTACTAGCCGCCTTTAACCGAGTTAGCGGTGTAGAAAACAATACAGATTCCCATGCTGGCGTAGAAATGATCCTCGTTTCCGGTTACTCCGGCATCGGCAAATCTTGCTTAGTAAATGAAGTTCAAAAACCCATAGTTCAGCAGCGCGGCTATTTCATATCTGGTAAATTTGACCAATTCAAGCGCAACATTCCCTACGCTTCTCTGATTCAAGCATTCCAATCATTGATTCGGCAATTGCTAACAGAAAGTGCAGCATCTATCCAGACTTGGAAACAAAAATTGCTAGCTGCTTTGGGAAGCAACGGCAAAGTTGTCACAGACGTGATTCCCGAAGTCGAACTAATTATCGGGAAACAGCCAGAAGTCCCACAATTGGGCCCGACAGAATCGCAAAACCGATTTAATCGGGTGTTTAAACAATTCATTAGCGTGTTTACTGCCCGTGAGCACCCGCTAGTTGTTTTTCTCGACGATTTACAATGGGCCGATTCCGCATCGCTGAAATTCATTGAACTGCTAGTGACGGATTCAGAAAGCAAATATTTGCTGCTAATTGGAGCCTATCGAGATAACGAAGTTAGCGCCACCCATCCGCTGATTCAAATCATCGAAAATATCCAACAAACTACGGCGCAAATGCCAGGAATAGTCATCAATATTGTTCTTGATCCCTTAGATTTAAGTCATGTACAGCTATTAACTTCCGAAACTTTAGAAAGCCTAAATTCCGAAGATATTAAAATTTTAGCAGAGCTACTTTTTAACAAAACCCAAGGAAATCCCTTCTTTTTAAATCAGTTAATCAGAACTCTTTATCAAGAAAAACTGTTAGTTTACGATTTTCCATCGAGTAGGTGGCAGTGGGATATCGGGCACATCCAAGCAATCGGGATTACTGAGTGCAATGTCGTAGAGTTAATCGCTCGAAATATTTTGAAGTTGTCCGCCGCAGCGCAGTCAGCCTTAAAATTAGCGGCCTGTATTGGCAACCGGTTTAATTTAGAAGTCCTGGCAATTGTCAGCCAAAAATCTCAAAAAGAAACAGCATTAAGTCTCTGGGATGCTCTTCAGGCAGGGCTAATTTTGCCGCTGAGCAACGATTACAAAATTCCGTTGGTTTTTGAGGGTTCGGAAACGGGGGTGTCGGGGCTGCAAGATGTTAAAGTTGGCTACAAGTTTTTGCACGACAGAGTGCAGCAAGCAGCTTATTCTTTGATTCCCGATGAGGCAAAGCAAGCAACTCACCTAAAAATCGGTCAACTGCTGCTGGAGAATACTCCCGCCTCTGAGATTGAAGAAAAGGTCTTTGATATTGTCAATCAACTAAATTTCGGTGTTGAATTACTCACAGAAAAAGCCGAAAAAGATGAACTGGCAAAACTGAATCTGATGGCTGGTAAAAAAGCTAAAGCATCCAATGCTTATGAAGCTACTGTCAGATATTTGAATGTCGGTTTGGAACTGATTAATTCCCCTCAGTCCGCCGTAAGTATAGGGTCAAGTTGGCAGACGGATTATGACTTGACGCTGAACCTGCACGTAGAAGCAGCAGAGGCTGAATATCTCAATACTAATTTTGGGCGATCGCAAGAATTAGCCAATATCGTGTTGCAACAAGCCACTACCCTGCTGGACAAAATTAAAGTTTACGAACTCCAAATCCAGTCTTATATGGCTCAAAACCAGATGCTGACAGCCATCGATACTGGTTTAAAAGCTTTGGAAATATTGGAATTTTCCCTGTCGGAAATCCCCCCAGAGGGTTTGGCTGCAATTGAGTTACCTCAGCTTGAGGAACTAGAAAACATTCCGGTAATGACTGATGACTACGAGTTGGCGATAATGCGTATACTTTTGGTTCTGGTGTCTTCTGTTTTTACGGCAAAACCAGAACTATTCCCGCAGATTGTCTTCACAATGGTCGATTTTTCCATTAAACGCGGTCATTCAGCACTTGGAGCGATCGCCTATACTTGGTATGGCTTGTTGCTGACTGGGGCATTAGGAGATCTAGACGCTGGATATCATTCTGGACAATTAGGTTTGAAGTTATTAGAACAATTCAATGCTCAAGAACTGAAATGCAAAGTTTATACTATATTTAACACTTTTATCCGCCACTCTAAAGAACACGCTAGAGAGATAATCCCACCTTTTAACGAGGCGATACAAAGCGGTATAGAAACCGGAGATGTAGAATATGCTTGTTATTCTGCTGTTAACAGTTGTTCTGGATCATTCTTGATTGGGGAACCCTTAGAAAAGGTACTACAAAAACAATTACAATACTTCACTTTTGCACAGAATGTCAAACAAGAAGTTTCTCTAGGAATGCTGGGAATATGGGGGGAGATTATTTTAGATTTGCGAGATATATACCCAAACCAATCTCAATCAACAGGTAAAGATTTTAAATGGGCAGAAATATTGGCTAGGCTGCAACAAGTTAATAATTATCTGTCAACTTTCAATGTTTATCTTGCTAAATTGCTGCTGAATTACTTATTTAAAAAGCCAGAACAAGCAGTTATTGATGGATCTTTAGCAGCCAAATATGCACCAGCAGCAATTGGCTTCATGATGATCGGTACGCACAATTTTTATTATTCGCTAGCACTCCTCGCTGTGTATCCAACTGCTGACCGTGCAGAACAAGAAAAACATTTGATGCAGGTAGCAGCGAATCAGGAAAAAATGCAGAACTGGGCGCACCACGCACCGATGAATTACCAGCACAAATATGAATTAGTCGAGGCTGAAAAAGCGCGGGTGTTGGGCGAAAAAGACCGGGCGATGGATTATTACGATCGCGCAATTCAACATTCCAGCGAACAGGGATACATTCAGGAAGAAGCTTTGGCTAATGAATTAGCTGCTGAGTTTTATCTGTTGGCGGGCCGAGAGAAAGTTGCTAAGGTTTACATGACTGACGCTTACTACGGTTATATCCGCTGGGGTGCGAATGCTAAGGTTGCTGATTTGGAGGAACGCTATCCGCAGTTAATTGTACGGATCCCGGAAAGTGAAAGTTTCACAAGTAGCAGCCCGAGTTTGGCTGTAACTTCTGCAACCGTTACCGATAGTCACAAAACTTTAGATTTCGCTACTGTGATGAAAGCATCTCTTGCTATCTCCGGTGAAATTGTCCTCGATGCTTTGCTGGCAAAAATGATGCGGATTTTGCTGGAAAATGCCGGTGCCCAAACAGGATGTCTGATCGCGTCCAAAAATGGTGAATTTGTCATTGAAGCTGCGGGAGAAGTGGGCGCAGATGTGCGAGTGTTATCGGGGGCGGGCTTGGATTGTGCGTATCCGCGATCGATAATCAATTTTGTCGATCGCACTCTCGAAGATATTGTCCTCCACGATGCCTGCAGCGAGGCAATTTTCAACAGCGACCCCTACATTATCGAACACCAGCCGAAATCAGTGTTATGCGTGGCGATCGTCTATCAAGGCAAATTAACAGCCATCCTTTATTTAGAAAACAATTTAATCGCCGGCGCTTTTACGGACGATCGCTTGGAAGTTTTGAAGCTGCTTTCTTCCCAAGCTGCGATCGCCCTGGAAAATGCCCGCCTTTACACAAACTTAGCAACGGCCAACCAACAACTAGCAGAATACAACCTTACCCTAGAAGCAAAAGTTAAAGAACGCACCCAAGAATTAAACAAAAAAAATGTCCTGCTTTCCGAAGAAATTAAAGAACGTCAAAAAGCAGAAGCCGCCGCCCAAGATGCCAGCCGCGCCAAAAGCGAATTTTTAGCTAACATGAGCCACGAATTGCGAACGCCCCTCAACGGCATTTTAGGTTACGCTCAAATCTTTAAGCGCGACAAACATTTATCAACGAAACAACAGGATGGAATTGGCGTTATTCACCGCTGTGGCGAACACTTACTCGCTTTAGTCGAGGATATTTTAGACCTTTCTAAAATCGAAGCTAGAAGAATGGAACTCGTGCCAACAGAGTTTAATTTACCAGATTTTATTCAAGGCATAACTGCAATTTGTAGCATTCGAGCAGGTCAAAAAAACATAGCTTTAAATTGCGAATATCTTTCGCCTCTTCCCGCTGCTATCTCTGCTGATGAAAAGAAGTTGCGCCAAATTTTGATTAATTTAATTGGTAATGCTGTTAAGTTTACTGAAAGCGGCGGGGTTACTTTTAAGGTTTCCGCAGTGGATTGTGTAAGGGATGGAACCGGAACTGAAGTCCTTAGTACAAACGTGAAGATTCGGTTTCAAGTAGAAGATACGGGAATTGGGATTGCTGCTGATGAATTGCCAAAGATATTTGCAGCTTTTGAACAGGTAGGTAATAGTCCCCGCCATACTGAGGGAACAGGCTTGGGATTGGCGATTAGTCACCAATTAGTTGAGATTATGGGCGGTGAATTGAAAGTAGAAAGCACTTTAGGCAGAGGTAGCATTTTCTCCTTTGAGTTAGAGTTGCTAGCAGTTGACAGCCCCGATCAAAATAAAAAGTATTACCCCCAAAATATTAAGGGTTTCAAGGGTACTAATAAGAAGATTTTGGTGGCGGACGATCGGTGGGAAAATCGCTCAGTTTTAATTCACCTGCTGGAACCGTTGGGTTTTGAAATAATTGAGGCAACAAACGGTCAAGATTGTGTGAATAAAGCTCTAGAATTTCAACCGGATTGTATTTTGATTGATTTGGTGATGCCGGTGATGGACGGATTTGAAGCGATGCGACAAATTCGCAAGTTGCCCCAACTGCAAAATGTGGTAGCCATCGGCACTTCTGCTAGTATTATGGAAGCAGAAAAGCAGGAAAGTGTAGCAGCGGGATGCAATGCTTTTATTCCCAAGCCGATCCGGGCTGAGGAACTTTTAAATTGCTTGCAAGTTCATTTGGGCTTAGAATGGATTTGTGAGGAGTTGCAATACCCGAATGCGGAATCTGAAGTTTTTCACAATCAATCTCAAATTCAGCATCAAGAAATCATCGCTCCTCCCGCCGATGAAATCGCTTTACTCTTTGACTTAGCCATGATGGGTGACTTAGGAGGTATTCAAAAACAAGCAGAAAAATTGGCAAAACTTGATGTTAAATATGTCTCTTTCGCCAACCATCTCAATCAATTAGTTAAAGGTTTTGAAGAAGTGAAAATCTTAGAATTTGTAGAACAATACAGGAATTAGTGAAAATATGAGCATCTTACCTTGGGAAGAAAGCGCAATTTTGATCGTTGATGATAACCCGAATAATTTGGCAGTGCTGTTTGAGTTTTTGACGGAATCGGGGTTTAAAGTGTTGGTGGCGCGGACGGGAGAGAGCGCTATCAAAAAAGCTGAATACTCGCTGCCAGATTTGATTTTGTTGGACGTGTTAATGCCACCGGGAATTGATGGGTTTGAAACTTGCCGGCGTTTGAAGGCTGGCGATTTGACAAAAGATATTCCAGTGATTTTTATGACGGCGCTGAATGAGACGAAAGATAAGGTAAAAGGATTTAGTTTAGGGGCCGTTGATTACGTTACTAAGCCCATTCAAAATGAAGAAGTTTTAGCTCGCGTTAAAGCGCATTTGAGCGTCTGCAAGCTGACTCAAAAACTTCAGCAGCAAAATGTCCGAATGGAACAGGAAATTGTCGATCGCAAACAAGCTCAAATTAACCTAGAACAATTGGCTGCTGAGTTGGAAAAACGGGTAGAATCGCGCACTGTGGAACTTTCTCAAACTAACGACCTACTCAAGGAAGAGGTGAACCAGAGGCAGCAAACACAGGAGAATTTGCAGAAGTCCCTGGACAAGCTCAAGCAAGCTCAATCCCTGTTAATTCAAAGCGAAAAAATGTCGGCTTTGGGGCAAATGGTGGCGGGGATTGCTCACGAAATTAACAATCCGGTGAATTTTATCTGCGGTAATCTCAATTACGTTCGCGATTATGCTGAAGATATTCTCAAGGTGCTAGATCTTTACCAACAGCACTATCCCGATCCGGCACCGGAAATAACATCAACAGTAGAAGCGGTGGAGCTAGAATTCATCCAGGAAGATTTAATGAAAATGCTAAACTCGATGCAGGTAGGGGGCGATCGCATTCGCGAGATCATTCTGTCTCTGCGGTCTTTTTCGCGGCAAGAAGGGGGGGAAATGCAGCCGATTGATATTCATGAAGGTATTGATAGCACGCTGATGATTTTGCAAAATCGGCTGAAATTTAAGGCGAATCGTCCCGCGATTGAGGTGATTAAGGAATACGATCCTGATTTGAAAAATGTAGAGTGTTGCGGCGGGGAGATCAATCAGGTATTTATGAATATCTTAGCTAATGCGATCGATGCGATCGAAGAATCCAGCAGTGAAAAAAAAATCGAGGAAATTAAAGCAAATCCCTTCCTGATTCGGATTAGTACGAAAGTCAGCAACTCCAACACGGCAATTATTAAAATTTGTGACAACGGGCCGGGAATCAGCGAGGAGTTGTGCGATCGTATTTTTGACCCATTTTTTACCACAAAGCCGATCGGCAAAGGTACCGGAATCGGCTTGTCAATTAGCTGGCACATTGTCACAGAAAAGCACGGCGGCAGTTTGCAGTGTTGTTCGACACCAGGCCAAGGAACCGAATTTGCGATCGAGCTGCCAATTCGACAAAAAGTTAGAGAAATGGCGACCTCCGGTTCCCAAATTGGAGGCCGTTAATTATTGGTGTCAACTTAAGACTAAAAAAATATTCCAAAACTGTAACAAATAAACCTATAAATCCGGCTGTTCCTGATAATATTCCGCAGAACTAGGGTCTAATTCCCACCTATCTTCATCTCGGTGATTGAGCATATCTGCTGTGTGCAAAATAGCTCCATCGGCCATTTCTATACCCGCCGCAGCTCCGAGTTCATCAACCATATCTTGGTCGGGATTTGGAGCACTTCCCCCTACTAATTTCTCGCCAGTGGCCCTTTCTTGTTCCGCCGCAGCAACCTCGCCATCGTCTCCACTGATTTGGGAACTGGTTGAACCGTATTCCGCACTGCTGTCGTTCAAGGTTGTGATTTCGTATTGGTTCAATCCCGGTTCAACGATAACGCCAGTACCGTAAGATTCAGTAATTTCTTGAGGCAAATTGCTGGAATTATCGCGCTCTTCTGCTAAATTTTCAGCTCGTTTATTTTGCTGTGCCATGATGTTTTCTCCTGAGTTTTTTTAAATCTATTCAATACTTCGGGATTTTGCTATTGGCTTTAGCTGAATTGTAATTAACTGCCAATAGCTGTAATCAAGGAATGACAATTAAATAACTATTGATTTTTGCTCGTTTTGCTCGTTACCAGTCAGAGCGAAAGTAATGCAAATCAGGAGGAATATCCTCTCTTTACCTCGCCGCTTCTCGATAGAGAACAGTGTGGCAGATGTTTGAGTTATTAAATTTTCCTTACTAATTATAATCATAACTGCTCTTTAAGCAGTTAGCTTCTATCCCAAGAAATAACTTGATTGGGCTCGGCTATTTCATTGGGAATACAAAAAACATCGCCCTTTCAAATGGGCGATGTTTTTTCTAAGGAGCGCTAATTCTATTCGGGAAAATCAGGAATTACCCATTTGGGAGGTTCCGTCCGTTTCCTTCTGATCGCTTCCTCTGCCATTTCCAGCATTTTGTCGAGAGAAGTATTTTCAATAAAGTTTGACGTTGCCGCCGCGTATTCTCGCTTCGGGCACTGATCGCCCAAAACGCAGCCGTTGACGCAAGCTACAGCACAATCGACAGTGTTCTCCACCATAACTTTTTTCCTTTCACGGTTCCAACAACAAGCAGGCAGGTGCTCTAGGTGAATTTGTCAAGAGACTGCCCTCTCTCTTCATTTTACTTTACAAATAGTCGTTAATGTCGATCGCCCGGGCAAAACTGTTATAAAATCAAAGCAACCTACCAAATTTGCCGATCGTGAGTAATTTTCTGCGCCGCTTAAAACTTTTACCTTGGCGAGAAATGCTGCAAATTGCCGCCCTCGTCAACTCAATTGTGATTGGACTGGAGCTATTTTTAGCATGGGGTTTCACGCAATCACGGGTAATCCGCAACATCCTGACACTTCTATACGGTTCCTCCCTCGGAATATTGATACCTTTTGTTACAGCAGTGGGAATGGGAGCTTTAGCAGTGTACTTTTTGGAGTATTGGCAGCAGCATTTTTTGCTCAACCGGACTAATTTGTGGGTTTTAGTTTTGTGCGTGTTTTTAGGTTTGGTATTAAAGTCATTCCTGCCCATACCTCCTTTTTTAGCAAGTTTATCGGAAGCTGCACTAATCGGAGTTACGGTGGGAATTTTTTGGAAGGGCCGGCCTTATTGGCGATAGTTTTTAGTCATTGTAGGGTACGCACTGCTATATAAAGTCAAGGTATCTGCTGACATTGCGTACCTGTTGATTCTTGATTAATCATGAGATAATTGAGAAAATGCGGATTTGATATAAAATGTGTTGGATTATGTGCTAAATTTCCATTGATTGAATAATGAGTATTAAAAACCGCCAGCAGACTAACCTGTTGCTGCTATTATTCCCCGCCACCGCATGGCTGATAATTTTCTTCATTTTGCCAGTGCTAATTGTACTTTTGTACAGTTTCTTAGAACGCGGTACTTATGGCGGTGTTACTTGGGTATTTACTCTCAGCAACTACCAGCGTTTGTTCAGCGGACTTTTTTTAGGGGTAATTGGGCGATCGCTCTTTTTAGCTTTTTTGACAACTGCGGCTTGTTTGTTAGTTGGCTATCCCCTAGCATTCTTCATCGCCACCCGTCCTCCCCGCTGGCGAAACGCCTTGCTTTTGCTGGTAATTATTCCATTTTGGACTAACTTTTTAGTGAGAACCTACGCCTGGATAATTCTGCTGCGTAGCGAAGGAGTAGTTAACACAGCCTTGCAAAGCCTGCATCTGATTAACGAACCGTTAAATTTGCTATTTACGCCTTTCGCTGTGGCGATCGGTCTAATTTACGGCTATTTACCTTTTATGGTTCTACCTTTATATTCTAGCATAGAACGCTTCAACTTTTCATTAGTAGAAGCCGCTCAAGATTTAGGCGCAAATGATATTAGAACATTCTGGCGCGTATTTTTACCATTGACAACTCGCGGCATTGTTGCAGGCTCAATTTTGGTTTTTGTTCCCGCAGTTGGAGCTTTCATCACACCTGATATATTGGGCGGCTCTAAAACAATTATGGTGGGAAACTTGATTCAAAATCAGTTTATGAAAGCCCGCGACTGGCCTTTTGGTTCCGCCCTTTCTATGTTGTTAACAGTAATTATATTGATTCCTGTTTTGGTTTACTTCCGCGTCTCTGATGAAAGTTCATAAATGGTGTGCATCGCGCACCGTACATTTAAGATAAAATGCCCAATGCCCAATGCCCAATGCCCAATGCCCAATGCCCAATGCCCAATGCCCAATGCTCAATGACTAATGACTAAAACAAAACTAGATTTGCTCGTGCGGGCGATCGGCAAAAAGTGGCTTTGGGTACAAGCTGCACTAGCATTTGCCTTTCTCTACTTGCCAATTCTCATCTTAATCATTTACTCCTTCAACGCTTCCAAATTTAACGCAGTTTGGCGCGGTTTTACCCTCGATTGGTACGGCAGCTTGTTTAGCAATGCAGGTGCGACTCTTGCTACCAGCAGCAGCGCCGGAATTTTGCCAGCACTTAGCAATAGCTTGCTAATTGCAGCGATTTCGACGGCTTTAGCGACAATTTTCGGTACCATGCTCGCGCTAGCGCTGGAACGCTTTCATTTTCTGGGACGAAAAGCCGTAGAAGCTTTACTGTTTTTGCCGATTATTATGCCCGAAATTACGATCGGCATTTCGCTGCTAGTTTTCTTCACCCTAGTATTTCGGATCGTAGAAAATCTCACAGGAATTCACCTCAATCTCGGCTTACCTACAGTAATTATCGGTCACATTGTCTTTAATATTTCATTTGTGACGATTACTGTCAGGGCACGTTTGGCGGAACTCGATCCTCAATTAGAACAAGCAGCCTTTGACTTGGGCGCTAACGAATGGCGGACTTTTTGGCGCATCACTTTTCCTCTAATTTGGCCCGCAATTTTCAGCGCTGCACTGCTGGCTTTTACCCTGTCTCTCGATGATTTTGTCGTGACATTTTTTACCACAGGCGTTGGTTCCATGACGCTGCCACTATTGGTTTACGGCATGATAAAATTTGCAGTAACACCAGCAATTAATGCCATCTCAACTTTGATGCTGCTAGCTTCTTTATTGCTGGTTGTATCGTCGCTAAGAGTTCAAAAAAGCTAAAAAACTTGCTTTGTGTGTCATAATTAATTTCGCCTACAACTAACAAAACCCATGAAACGCCTCCTGACTTTCTTACTTTTGTTTGTGATCAGTGCAACGGTGGTTTTCGGCTGTAGCCGCACAGGCGGCAACCAGCAGCAAGTCCTCAGCATTTACAATTATGCAAGTTATATCGCTCCAGAAACGATCGCCCAATTCGAGAAAGATAACAACGTTAAAATTCAATACGACACTTTCGAGAACAGCGACGCACTCTACGCCAAACTCAAACAGGGAAATCCCGGTTACGATGTAATATTTCCCGCCGATTACATGGTGAAAATCATGGCAGCCGATAATATACTTGAGCCGTTAGATTCCCAGAAAATTCCTAACACAACAAATCTGGATTCGAGATGGATGAACCAAACATTTGACCCTGGCAATAAATATTCATTGCCTTATCAGTGGGGAACAATGGGAATTGGCTACAACGTAAAAGTAACCAAGGGCGAGATTAACAGTTGGGGGGCGATGTTCGATGCTAAATATACGGGAAAAATAGCATGGCAAGATGATGCCAGATATACTTTTGCAGCGGTTTTAATGTATTTAGGATTTGATCCAAATACAACTAATCTCGAAGAAATTAACAAAGCCCGCGACTTGCTGATTAAAAATAAAAATATGATTACCGCTTTTGTCCCAGACACTGGTCAAACTCTGCTCGATCAAGGAGAAGTAAACTTGACAATGGAATGGAGCGGCGATATTTTTCAGGTGATGAAAGATAATCCAAATCTCCGCTATGCTATTCCCAAAGAAGGAACAATTGTTTTTTCTGATAACATGGCAATTCCCAAAGGTGCGCCGCACAAAGAGTTAGCTGAAAAATTTATTAACTTTATTTTGCAGCCAGAAGTAGGTGCTAAAATTTCCAATTTTACCCACTTTGGCTCGCCGAATAAAGCAGCAATAGACAAAGGTTTAATTGACCCGAAAGATTTGAATAATCCTCAGATTTACCCACCTGCTGAGGTGTTGGGCAAACTGAAATTCTTGCAGGATGTCGGGAAAGCAACTGCATTGTACGATCGAGCTTCGACGGAAGTTAAAGCAGGGGCAGGAAAGTAAGCGATTTCACATTTAAATTGCCGATTTGGGCCGGCGTCGAAGCCCGCCCCACAACAGTTTGATTATTTATTGGTCAGTAATTTAAATGCTGATTAGTAGTTTGTAGGGTGTGCACTGCGCACCGATTGAATTTGTAACCAAGGCTTGCTTTAGGGGTGCGTCAGAGAGGAAATTATTGAGTAGCTGGTCGTCACATTCAGCCCGCTCCGCACCCTACAATAAGTTGAAACTGAAACTTAGTCAACCGGTGCGCAATGCGCACCCTACAAGATTAGTTGGTGCGCAATCCGCACCCTACCAGGATAGATAATAATGCACGCCGTCGAAATTTTAGACATTTCCAAAATATTTAAAAGTGCCCGCAGTCAAGATTTCTTGGCTGTAGACAATCTCAACCTGCAAATTAAAGATCGCGAATTCTTTTCTTTGCTGGGCCCTTCTGGCTGCGGCAAAACTACAACTTTGCGAATGATTGCGGGTTTTGAAATGCCCACAGCGGGCGAAATTTATATCCACGGCCAACCGATGCAGAATCGCCCGCCATTTCACCGCCCAGTGAATACGGTATTTCAAAATTATGCTTTATTTCCGCATATGACAGTAGCACAAAATGCTGCATTTGGGTTGGAAATGGAGAATTTGTCTCCGCAAAAAATTCGTGATCGCGTGGCGGGAGCTTTAGCATTAGTACAGTTAACAGATGTAGAAAAACGCTATCCCCGCCAACTGTCAGGGGGACAGCAGCAGCGAGTAGCGTTGGCGAGGGCGTTGGTTAAAGAGCCTTCTGTTTTGCTGTTGGATGAACCTCTGGGAGCACTGGATTTAAAATTGCGTAAAGAGATGCAATTAGAATTAAAAAAAATGCAGCGATTATTGGGAATTACGTTTATTTATGTAACTCACGATCAGGAAGAAGCGCTCACCATGTCGGACAGAATTGCAGTGATGGAAGGAGGAAAACTGCAACAAGTTGGGACACCTGTTGATATTTATGAATATCCGAAAACGCGGTTTGTTGCTGATTTTATTGGCGACAGCAATTTTTTGACCGGGCAAGTAGTAGAAAGGCAACAGGGTCAAGTAGTAGTGTTGGTTGACCAGGAGTTGCCTGTGTTAGTTACGACAGCAGAAGATTTGCCGGCTGGGAAAGTTGTTACCCTGGTGTTGCGGCCGGAAAAAGCTGCTATTTATCCGGCTAATTATGATGCTGAAAATGGCTGGCCAGGAACAGTAGAAGAGGCGATTTATCTTGGCACTGATACGCGCTATACGGTGCGCTTGACTGCTAAAAGCTCGATCGCCCTTCGCAGACAAAACTTGCACAGAGATGACTTACAGCGGCACAAAGTCGGTGATAGCGTTCGAGTCGCCGTGCCGCCGGAAAGTATCTGCATTTTTTGAAACGTCCTGCTGAATTCGCTCTCCCTTACTGCGGTGAGGGTGACGGAATCTCCGCCCCTGGCGAGGGAATCTCCGCAGGACTCGATTCTGGGGGCGGCGCGGGAATCTCCGCAGGACTCGATTCTGCCGAAGGCGAGGGACTCTCGGCACCGGGGGAGGGAATATCCGCACCGGGGGAGGGAATATCCGCACCGGGGGAGGGAATATCCGCAGGAGTTGGGGCGGTAGTTTCCGGGGGTGGCGGCAGTTGTTCGGGATCAGGCTGAGGGTTTTGGAGGCTGCGCACCCACAAACCTAAACCCGCGAAGGCTAGCATCAGCGCCAACAGTCCCAGCAGTGGCCCCAAACGGTTGGGTTTCTGTTTTTGAACTGGTTCCGGGGCGGGGGTTGTTTCGGGGTAAAGCAACTGTTTGGACGATTCAGAAAGCTGAGATTCTGGCATTCTCCCTGTCTTTTGGAGGGATACCGAGCCTGATACTGAGGGTGACATCGGTAGCGACACCGACGGTGATTTACTGTCGGGTATCGACTGTGATGCTGGTAGCGACGACGCCGTATCGAACAGTACCAGTCTCTCCGGCGACATCCGACAGTAAGTCATCACTACAGAGGTGTTGTCATAACCGTTTTTCTCGTTGGCGAGGCGAATCCAAGACTCAGCAGCGGCTTCCAAGGACATTTTGCCCTCAAGCACCTCTGGGCCGTAATTCTGCCAAGATTGCTCTACCCAGTCGTTATCGCTCAAACCGTCGGAACACAGCAGCAGCAAGCCTTCTTCTTCGACAATAAATCGCTGAATTGTCGGGCGCAGAAAATCGCCGTCGCGCGTGCCCAAAGCTTGAGTCAGGGCTCCTGCGTCCGATCGCAATTGAGTCTCCCAGGATAAACTGTGTCCTAGGTGCACTTCCCTGGACGCTACATCGTCATCCACAGTCAGCCGCTGACAGTAATTTTTGCCAATCCAATAGGCGCGGCTGTCTCCAACATTTACCAAATAAAGTTCGTGACTGTTATTCGACGGTACATCCTCGGAAACTTTCACTTTTTGAGGCAATTGGAGGGCCATCACCAAAGTGGTTCCCATGCGCTGGCGCAACTCTTTTCCCTGCTCGTTATTTTGAGCGGAAATCACGTTATTGACAACTTTCACTATTTCTTCGAGTTGCTTGATGACCATTACTGGTGCCATCAACTCTTCTTGTTCGGCGATTTCGGAGAGCAAATTTTGGATTAAAGCTTTCAGTGACTGCACGGCTAATTGACTGGCAACTTCTCCTCCTTCGTGGCCTCCAACCCCGTCGCAAACTATTGTCAAGTAAGGAATTAGTTTGTCGTTTCCGGCACTTTTGATCGATTGAAAATCAGCAGCAGTTGGATAGCAACTATCTTCATTTTGGGAGCGCTGTGGCCCGGTATCGGTGATGCCGACTACTTCTAAATGCAGAGGCAATTTAGCAGCTTGTTCTAATAGTAAATCGTTGAGTTCCAGGGCGATCGCATCTAAATTCATGCTGCGGCGGCGCATAAACAGACAAATCTCGCCGAGTTTCGACTGTATATCGGGCTGGGCTGATTCCACCAAACCCGACCACACATCTCCCAAATCCTTCAGCGTCGGTACAAAATTACCCCGATGTAGTTCCAGCAGACGAACCCGCCAACCTTCCACCCGCAAATTTTCCGGTACCAGCAAACTCGCAGCGACTCCTTGTTCCGACAGGGGCTCCCACAGTTGGAGCATTTGCCACAGCCAGTAAACTTGGCGCGTGGCACTTGTCTGAGACCAAGCTTGTAGAATAGAAGGATACAGGCTACCGAAATTATTGACTGGCACATTTTCCAACAACAGCACTTCTGTCGCTTCCGCTGCTTCCCCCAGGTCACAAAAACCGTATACTTCGGGCGTATGCAGCCGTTGGGGATACAAATGCAGGTAAGGCATAATGGTATCCGGCAGTTGTTCTGGAACGCTTGGAGTGAGAGATGGACGGCTGTCGAGCCAGATTTGGGGTGCAATGACCAAATATCGATCGGCGATTACCCTACCAGCGGGCACTTCCTCGACTGCTGGGCCAACCGCCCACAAATATCGATAAATTAAATTGGTTTCGCAAGCTGCACACTGCTGGCGGCCAAAGGTATTGCCGGGATCGGGACAGCTCAGATTCGCGCAATAAATGGGTTGTGAGAAACTACTGATCATATCGAAATAGTTTGTGTAAAAACATTCTGAAGATATATGATTCCCAGGCTCGAATTCACGAACTTGAGAATAAACTGATTTTAGCCCCTATCAATTTCTTAACTGCCTTTGGGGCCCTAGAAATTGTAGTTGCTGCCAGTCTCGATCGGCTTAGATTTGTAATCTAAGTTACTAAACTCTGACTTTGAGTACAATGGAAGCCTCAACCTGGTACCGCGATGTGAACAATCGCTCCTGAGGGCTGGCAAGTCGCAAATCCTTGCAGAGTCTGTTGTTGGCAATTCTGAAATCTCAAATTTCAAATCTAAGAATCTAAATAGTATCACTATTCCTTTTTATGATCTGGACTCCCACGCTCCTTTGGCTGCTAGCTGGGACTTTGCTCTGTTTGGCAGAGTTATTTCTCCCGACTGCTTTTGTCGCTTTTATGATGGGACTGAGCGCCTTCGCCGTAGCTGGATGCTCTTTAGTTCTACCTTACGTTAATTTACAAATATTCCTGTGGATGGTATTTTCGACAGTTTTTGTGCTGCTGTCCCGGCGGTTGATACCAAAAGGTAAGGTAAGGGCGATCGCAGATTCTCAGGAAGCAAAAACTTTAACAGAAATTCCATCAGGAGAATCGGGTCGAGTGATTTATGAGGGGAATTCTTGGCAAGCTCGTTGCGAAGACACTTCTACCGCCATCCCCCCCAACCAAAACGTAATTGTTGTGGGACGGAAAGGCACTACTCTGATAGTTTTGCCAGAAAACTTATTGCATTCTTAAACAAAATGCGTAATCGATCGCCGACAATTAGTAGTTAGTCATTAGTCAGTAGTCATTAGTCAGTAGTCAACAGTCAACAGTCAACAGTCAATCAATATTTAACAGTCAAAATTGATAGGAGTCAACTGTGGAACAATTATTTTTACTCGTGTTTTTAGCACTAGGCGGTTCAACCCTCGCCGGTTCCGTCAAAATTATCAATCAGGGAAATCAAGCATTGGTTGAGACTTTAGGTAAATATAATGGCAGGAAACTCGAACCTGGTTTGAATTTTGTGACACCGTTTCTCGATCGCGTAGTTTACGAGCAAACTATTCGGGAAAAAGTCTTAGATGTTCCCCCGCAAGCTTGCATCACGCGCGACAACGTTTCGTTTACGGTTGATGCTGTGGTTTACTGGCGAATTGTAGACTTGGACAAAGCCTGTTACAAAGTTGAAAATCTTCAGTCAGCAATGGTAAATATGGTGCTGACTCAAATTCGCGCGGAAATGGGTCAATTGGATCTCGAACAAACTTTTACGGCTCGTTCTCAAATTAATGAAATCTTGCTCAGAGATTTAGATGTTGTTACCGATCCTTGGGGAGTGAAAGTAACGCGGGTAGAATTGCGCGATATTATCCCTTCTAAAACTGTACAGGAATCGATGGAATTGCAGATGGCAGCCGATCGCCGAAAACGGGCGGCAATTTTGACATCGGAGGGCGAACGGGAGTCGGCAGTTAACAGCGCCAAAGGTAAGGCGGAAGCGCAGGTTCTGGATGCGGAAGCGCGCCAAAAATCGACTATTTTGGAGGCGGAAGCTCAACAAAAGGCGATCGTCCTGAAAGCGCAAGCAGAACGCCAAAGTCAGGTTTTGAAAGCTCAAGCTACTTCGGAGGCTTTGCAGATTATCGGCAAAACCCTGCAAAATGACCCCAATGCGCGGGAAGCTTTACAGTTTTTGTTAGCTCAAAACTATTTGGACATGGGCTTAAAAATTGGCAGCAGCGACAGTAGCAAGGTGATGTTTATGGATCCGCGCAGCATCCCCGCTACGATGGAAGGATTGCGATCGATGGTTGGGGAAGGTAATAGTAATGAGGTGAAGAAATAGAAAAAGGGCGATCGAAATCGCTCCTATACAAGCAAGAAAGGGCGATTGAAATCGCTTCTACACAAACGATGTCCGCCTCCGCGGACTAAGAATTAATTCAACCCGCGCAGGCGGGTTTCGTCTGTATAGCAGCGATTTCAATCGCCGAGTAAGAACGATATAAGTTTTTCCTTCTTCCTTCTTCCTTCTTCCTTCTTCCTTCTTCCTTCTTCCTTCTTCCTTCTTCCTTCTTCCTTCTTCCTTCCCTAAGATTCTTGAGCCAAAGTACACCGATCGCACAATCCGAAAAATTCCAATGTGTGATAATAAATTTTGAAAGAATGTGATTGTTGTAGTTGGCTTTCTAAGTGATGGACGGGGCACTCGTCGATCGTAATGGACGCGCCGCATTCGAGACAAGTGAGGTGATGTTGGTCTTGGTGGGCGGCACCGTAGAGAGACTCGCCACTAGCAAGGGTTCTGACGTGAACGAAGCCCTCTCGCTTTAAACCGTCGAGGGAGCGGTAAACGGTTGCTAAGCCCATGCTTTGGTCGCTGTTACGCAGTTCTAGGTAGATATCTTGCGCTGAGAGCGATCGATTTAAGGTCTTGAGCAAGTCTAAAATACGCTCCTGACTGCGGGTGCGGTTGGTTCTCATAATTTTTTTGTGTAATCTGCTGGAATCACATTTGTCCCTGCTTCTAGGCTATCTCACTTGGGGGAGTCATACCAAATCCTCGTCTACAGAAGACTCGGCGGTTGAAACCGCGTCTACACATACGAAGTCTGCCTCCGCAGACTGGGGAATAAGAGCGTATTTAAGCCCGGATTTGGTGTGGAAGGTCGATCGCGCGCAACCTGGTTGTAGAATACAATGGCGCTAACTTGCACATCACCTACCGCAACATTCCCGTGACTCAGAAATATCTTGCCCAAATCTATGTTACCCTTCGCCCTTCGGTTTTAGATCCTGCCGGCACTGCCGTACAGTCTGGTTTGCAACACATGGGATACGACAATGTTGAGGGCGTCCGCATCGGGAAGTACGTTGAATTGACGCTGACTGCTGCGGGCGAATCGGAGGCCCGCGAACAACTCGATCGCGTTTGCGACCAACTTTTGGCGAATCCAGTTATTGAGAATTATCGCTTTGATTTGACGGCAATTGCTGTACCTGTCGAGACAGCAGGGGTATAAATGCGATCGCCCCTAGGGTGTTTTTCAACCCGGAGATCCCCCCTAACCCCCCTTAAAAAGGGGGGGACAAGAGCGTTCTGAAAGTCTTTGTTAAAAAGCGGGGACAAGAGCATTCAAAGTCTTCGTTAAAAACACAAGAACTAGAACGACTCAAAGTCCCCCTTCTTAAGGGGGATTTAGGGGGATCTAGACTTTGATACAAGCGAGAGAAACCTAAGATTTCAGGCGTTGCTGATTTACGGTATGAAAGGCTAAATATGCAATTCATAAAAACCAGCGTCCACAAAGCTTCTGGATTTTAAAATTATTTGTTTCATACCCTGATTAAGCAACGCCAGATTTCAGTCTTAAGTTGACACCTCTTCCTTCTTCCTTCTTCCTTCTTCCTTCTTCCTTCTTCCTTCAGCTTATGAAATTTGGAGTTATTGTTTTTCCCGGTTCAAATTGCGATCGCGATGTGGTGTGGGTGACTCAAGGGTTGCTGCACCAACCGACGCGGATGATTTGGCACGAAGATACGGATATTTCGGATATTGACATCATTGTAATTCCCGGCGGTTTCAGTTACGGAGATTATTTGCGGTGCGGCGCGATCGCCCGTTTTTCTCCGGCGATGCGGGCTACGGCAGAGCACGCGAAACAAGGAAAGCTTGTATTGGGCATCTGCAACGGTTTTCAGGTGTTGACTGAAGCTGGTTTATTGCCCGGTGCTCTGGTGCGGAATGCGGGATTGAATTTTATTTGCGATCGCGCTTCTTTGAAAGTTGAGCGGGGTAATACTCCTTGGACTGCCGCTTATACTTCGGGTGAAATCATCGATTTGCCGATCGCCCACGGTGAAGGCAACTATTATGCTGATGCCGATACTTTAGCAGAGCTAGAAGAACACGATCAAGTGCTATTTCGCTACTGCACAGAGGCAGGCAAAATTAACGATGCTGGCAATCCGAATGGTTCGTTAAATAATATTGCGGGCATTTGCAATCGCGAGGGCAATGTGTTAGGAATGATGCCGCATCCTGAGAGGGCTTCCGATCCGATGTTGGGCGAAACTGATGGGGTGAAATTGTTTCAAGGGTTGCTGATGGCTACTGTGGCGGCTGTTTTGTAGTTCGTAAAATTTACGCTTGTAGCCGAGGCCAGATCCCCCCTAACCCCCCTTAAGAAGGGGGGGGACAAGAATCTTCTCGAAGTCCCCCGACTATCGGAGGGATTTAAGGGGGATTCTGGCCTTAAGAATGGGAGGACAAGAATCGTCTCAAAGTCCCCCTTCTTAAGGGGGATTTAGGGGGATCTGGCCTCGGATAAAAGCGAGATTTATCAACGGTTTCAGGTTTAAGCTGACACATATTAGCAGTGCCGTTTCCCTACGGGGGGATTTATTTCGTGATTGCTCCTACCTTGTAGCAATTCTCTCGCCGCGCTAAACTACGGCAAAGTGAGAAAAATATTTAATTTATGCCACAGATAGATTTAGCAAATATTAAAACTAGGGTACTTGGATGCAGCGCGGTGATGACTGTCGGGCAAGTTATTTCTACTGTGCTCAGTGGGCCGGGGGCGGAAGCGGCAGCGGCGATGATCGGTGGCCCGATCGCAGTTGTGGGTGTTTCTGTCTTAGGAACGATCGCAACTAATCTAGCTGGGAGTCTGATGGCGGATGATGTGGGAAACCACATAGTCGATCGCTTGGCGAAGAATAAGCATATCCTGGACAATCACGATTTGACTAGGGCGGCGGGTGAGGCGATCGGCTATATTCTCAAGTCGGTGGCGCGATCGACTGAATTAACAGAACTTGCCAAATCTCAGCATTTGCCCGATCCTAAAAAAGCACTCAACCAATTAGCCGAGGAAAGTATTACCTATTGGCTCAATATTAACACAGAAATTACCAATTCGTCAAGTGTTTTAAAGATTTCCGAAGACCAACTTACTAAGATTTTTTCTGCTGATAGTTTTGATGAAGTTACGGGATTGACAGCGGAAGATTGGGGGATTTTTGTCAGGGAATTTGCGGCAAGTGAGGGCAAATCCTTCGATCGTGAAATCGTGCAGTTTGTGGCGCAGAAACTGCACGCAACTTTTCCGCAAGCGTTTCGGGAAGTGCTGAAACAGGATGCGGAGACTGGCGGGCAGAAGTTTGCGGCGATGGTGTTGAATCTGCATCAAATTGCTTTGGGCGAACTCAAAGATTTGGGGCTGCAAAATCGCGAAATTCTCGATAAATTGGAGGCGGTGGCAACTCAGCAGCAGATTTGTCAAGTGATGGCGAAATTGGCATCAATAGAAATTGGCATCCGATCCGATTTAGGGCAAATACAGGATTTGCTGCAAAGATTAGTTGATACTTCCGCGCCCCGATTGCCACTTCCCTACGAGTGCGAGACGATTATTAATGATAAAGTTCAAGACTTTACCGGCCGCAAATTTGTGTTTGAAGCAATGAGTCGCTTCTTGCTGGAAAATCCGAAAGGTTACTTTGTTTTAGAAGCCGATCCGGGAGTTGGCAAAAGTTCAATTATGGCTATGTACGTGCTGCTGCTGGATCGCCGCTGCGTTGTCCATTTTAATTCGCAATCTCAAGGCATTGTCCGGCCAGAACAATTTCTGGAAAATGTCTGTACTCAGTTAATTCAAGTCTTTAAACTAGATTATCCAAGATTGCCGGAGAATGCGACGAGAGATGGCATTTTTTTTAGTCGGTTGTTGCGGGAAGTTAGCGCTAAATTGAACGGCAAAAAGTTGATTTTTGTGGTGGATGCGCTGGATGAAGTTGATTTGAGTTTGCAAAGTAGCGGTAGCAATGTCCTCTATTTGCCGGATTCTTTGCCCAAAAACGTTTATTTTCTTGTCTCGAAGCGGCCGGAATCTCTGTCAATGCCCGCGAATCATCAGGTTTTCGATTTGATGCAGTTCTGTGCAGAAAGTCTCGAAGATATCAAGGATAACATTGAAAAACGCACGAGCAATAGTTCGTCAATTCAGGATTGGATTAACCGTCAAAATTTGAGCCGGGAACAGTTTGTGGCAGTTGTGGCACAGAAAAGCCAAAATAATTTTATGTACCTCCGCTACGTGCTGAATGATATCGACAGCGGCAAGTATAGCGATGTCAGTTTGCAAGATTTGCCGAGGGAGTTGGAAGGATATTATGAGAAGCACTGGGCGCGGATGGAAATGGCGGTTAGGGATAAAGAATTGCGCCGCCGGAAGTTGAAGGTTATTTATTTGTTGACTAAAACTCGGAAGCCAGTAGCCTGCGATATTTTGGCGGATTTTGCTGAGGAAGATGCCTTAGACGTGCAGGAAGTTCTGAAAGATTGGGAGCAGTTTTTGCGGCGCAGCAATAACACTCCCCCAGGTTACAGTATCTATCACGCGAGTTTCCAAAATTTTCTTCACCGCATAGATGTGGTCCAAAAAGCCGGAGTCTCACTGCGGGATATCGAAAATATGATTTCTGATAATTTGTGGGAGGAGTTATACGGCGATGAGTAAGTTTAAACAACGGTTGGGGGAAATGTCGCCGCAAAAGCGGCTTTATGTTTTGGAAACTCTGCCGGGGCATTTGGCCCAGAGTGTTCAAGGGGAAAGGCTGCATCAGTTGTTGGCGGATTTCGATTTTATTGAGGCGAAATTGGATGCGTTGGGGGTACAACTGCTAATTGAGGATTACGATTTGGCGAATAATAATCATGTGTTATTCTCTGAGGAGCAAAGTCAAATAATGAAATTGATTCAAGGGGCAATTCGCAAGTCAGCGCACGTTTTGGAGGATGATAAAACACAGATTGCAGGGCATTTGTTGGGGAGGTTGCTGGATTTTGAAATGCCCCAGATTCAGAGGATGCTGACACAAGCAAAGCAGTCGATAGATCGTCCTTGGTTGCGGCCTGTGAATGCTAATTTAGAACGGTCTGGAGAAGGTGCGTTGCGGACGCTTGTTGGTCATACTGGCAGGGTAAATGCAGTGGCGATCGCACCAGACGGCCTCACAGCGATTTCCGCTTCCTGGGATAAAACCCTGAAAATCTGGGACATCAATAGCGGCCGGGAACTGAAAACTCTCAGCTATCATACTGACTCGGTAAATGCAGTCGCAATCGCACGACACGGCATCACAGCAATTTCCGCTTCAACTGATAACATCCTCAAAATATGGGACATTGAGACCGGTAACTGCTTGAGAACTCTCACCGGTCACACTAGCACGGTACTAGCAGTGGCGATCGCACCAGACGGCCTCACAGCAATTTCTGCTTCCAGTGATAACACCCTGAAAATCTGGGATATCGATAGCGGTAAACCATTAAGAACTCTCATCGGTCATACTAACTGGGTAAATGCAGTCGCGATCGCGCCAGACGGCCTCACAGTAATTTCCGCTTCAAGTGATAAAACTGTGAAAGTCTGGGATATTGAAAGTGGTAAACCATTGAGAACTCTCACCAGTCATACTGCGTGGGTAAATGCAGTCGCGATCGTACCAGACGGCCTCACAGCAATTTCTGCTTCAAGTGATAAAACCCTGAAAATCTGGGATATCGGCAGTGGTAAACCATTGAGAACTCTCATCGGTCATACTAAAGAGATAATAGGTGTGGCAATCGCACCAGACGGCCTCACAGTAATTTCCGCTTCAAGTGATAAAACTGTGAAAGTCTGGGATATTGAAAGTGGCACAGAAGTAAGAACTTTCACTGGTCATACTGGCACGGTACTAGCAGTCGCGATCGCACCAGACGGCCTCACAGCGATTTCCGCTTCAGACGATAAAAACCTGAAAATCTGGGATACAGGCAGCGGCAAAGAATTGAGAACTACAACTCCTATGGGTCATACATCCTCGGTACGGGCAGTGGCGATCGCACCCGATGGCAAACGAGTGATTTCGGCTTCACGGGATAAAACGCTGAAAATCTGGGATATCGACAGTGGCACAGAAGTAAGAACCCTCACTGGTCATACTGGGTGGGTACGCGCAGTGGCGTTCGCACCAGACGGCCTCCTAGCAATTTCCGCTTCAGACGATAAAACCCTGAAAATCTGGAATATCGACAGTGACACAGAAGTCAGAACTCTCATCGGTCATGTGTCCTCGATATGGGCAGTAGCGATCGCACCAGACGGCCTCACAGCGATTTCCGCTTCGCGGGATAAAACCCTGAAAATCTGGGATATTGACAGTGGCACAGAAGTCAGAACTCTGATTGGTCATACTGATTCTGTATGGGCATTAGCGATCGCACCAGACGGTCTCACAGCGATTTCTGCTTCAGGAGATAAAACCCTGAAAATCTGGGATATTAACAGTGATACAGAAGTAAGAACTCTTAGGGGTCATGTGTCCTCGATATGGGCAGTAGCGATCGCACCAGACGGCCTCACAGCGATTTCCGCTTCACGGGATAAAACCCTAAAAATCTGGGATATCAACAGTGGCACAGAAGTAAGAACTCTTAGGGGTCATACTGACTTGGTAAATGCAGTGGCGATCGCACCTGATGGCCTCACAGCGATTTCCGCTTCATGGGATGGAACCCTAAAAATCTGGGATCTGCTCAGTGGTAACGAGGTTGCTAGTTTCAGAGGAGATGGTGCGTTTAATTGCTGTGCTTTTGCCCCTGATGGAGTGACAGTTGTAGCGGGCGATAATTCGGGCCGGGTGCATTTCCTGCGTTTGGAGGGAATGGGGGATTTGGGCGATGTTTGAGAGCAATGGGCGATGAATTTTTGGGGTAGGTTCAACAGTTGACAGTTGACAGTTGACAGTTGACAGTTGCAGCAATCAAACCGTTTTTGCCCAAATCTACGGGTTTTTTTGGGTTAATGTGCGATATTTTGGGGAATGGGCGATCGGGCGATCGGGCAGATCCCCCCTAGCCCCCCTTAAAGAAGGGGGGGACAAGAAGCGCTCAAAGTCCCCCTTCTTAAGGGGGATTTAGGGGGATCTGGCCTCGGCTATCGACGACAGATACAAAGGGTTTTAGTGCGATCGGGCGATCGGGCGATCGGGATTTACGCACTCCCAGCAAAGAAACCGGGTTTTTGCCCAAATCTATGGGTTGTAACGAAGTATTTCGGAAAAAACCCGGTTTCTGGAGCCCCGCGATCGACTTTTTTTGGTTAATGTGCGATCGGGCGATGGCTTACGCCCCGCTACGCTACGACTCTTCAACCTGCGGAGGCAGGTTTTGTCTGTGTAGACGCGGTTTCAACCGCCGGGTTTTTGCCCAAATCTACGGGTTTTTTTGGTTAATGTGCGATCGGGAAATGGGCGATCGGGCGATCGGGCTTAGAAAAGCACCCGGCGGTTGAAACCGCGGCTACACAAACGAAGTCCGCCTCCGCGGACTAAGAAAAATTATCTTCAACCTGCGGAGGCAGGTTTTGTCTGTGTAGACGGGGTTTCAACCGCCGTTTCAACCGCCGTTTCAACCGCCATTTTAACTCAACCGCCATCTCAACCGCCATCTCAACCGCCATCTCAACCGCCATCTCAACCGCCGTTTCAACCGCCGTTTCAACCGCCGTTTCAACCGCAGACAAACACCACATCAATCAACCGCCGTCTCATCCAATCCTAGCGGCACAAAATACTGACTATAAACCACACTACCAGGCTCCCAAAGAGGCCGCCAATAAACATTCTGGATCACCGCTTTCTCCCCATCACCCTCAGCCGGCCACTGAAAACTGACGATCGCAATATTACTATATCCCACAATCTCATCACCCTCTTGCAGCCAGCGATTGCGCCACAACAGCGCTATAAAATTCCACAACCTATGCAGCCGCGACAATTGTTTATTTGTGTGCGTTCTAGTTGACATTTCACCATTTTCATGATGCAAAAACACCCTAGCTTTTTGTCGTTTCATCCAGTCAATTCGATAGCCCCAATCAGGAAAAGATTGCTTATTCCTCACAGCAGCAGCCACAGCTTTCTTTCTGCCACTTCTCGAAATCTTCACCAACTCCAGCGGCTCATTCCATCCCAAACATTCGTGCGATCGCTCTGGCAATAGCGACTTAACCTTAGTATGAATCACATGAGTTTTCCACTCTTCATTAATCAAAGCACTAGCCGTTAACTGCGCCAACACAGAATGTTTTCTATCTGTGATTTGAGATTTTAGATCCAACTCAGATGCAGGGGAAAAACGCTCAAAATCCGGGCGAAAAATGCCAAAATGTTTATCAGACCAATAACTCAGCCGCACAGCAGCAGCATAGTGAATATCCCCAGTCAAAACAATCACCCGATCGCGCTGCTTAAAAAACTCCGACAACAGCTTCACAAAAGCCAATTCATGAAAATTCCAAGCATCTCCCGCATCACTATTAAAAACCTTTCCCTGTTTCAAATCCAACTTTTGCACCGCATCAATAATCCACAAACCCACCAAATTAGTCGGCAAAACCACCAGCGTCGCCTCGATCGCAAATTCCCCAGTTTTATTCAACAAATCAGTCTCCCGCAAAGGCCGCTGAATTTGCTCCTCAAAACCCTTGTGAGTCAAAAGCATCGGCGGATCGATCGCACTTTCCACCGGATACCCCCGCCAAGTCCGCGTATCTAGCACAATCACCTCATGCTTAAAACTTCTCACAGTAAAATGCCAACTCAAAACCTCCGTTACACCCCCACCATCCCGATCCAAAATCAAAACATCTTCATCTAATTTCAACCTCGGTAAATGAGTTTTATGATCGAGTCCTGGAATTCCCAAATACTTAGCCGCATTCTCCCAAGCAGAAACATCAGTCCCCGCCGAATCCGACCACTTTTCAGCAGCTTTTAATAATTTATCTCCCGGTTTTCCCCGATCGAACTGTGCGGGCGTATTTCCCCAACCCTGAAACACAGCATAGGCCAGCAAAGCATTCTGCACCACCCGGCGGCCAAGCGGCTTACCCAGCACCCGGTAACACCACTCCCGATTCAAATAGAAATCATCGCTAACATCATGATCGTCACAAATCATGTAAGTCGGAATATTAGCCAGCGCCCGCCTCACCCTCCACAAATTTCCCGCAAAACCCCCAAGTTCAGAAACTTCTCTATCCCAGACTTTTGCCCCCTTAGAATCTTTACAAATATCCTTACCCTTCGGAAAATTATCGCACCAAAGTACAGGCGACCAAACTAACAAATACATTGCGCAATATTCCCCCAAACCGAACAAATGACTTTTCGCGTTATCCGGTTTATTCACCAACATCGCCGTAAAGCCGCCAAAATCTCTAGCAATATCGCTGCGAGTCCCCGGCTTTAACTCAATTGGCTTTTTGTAGTCAGACTCAGCCTTAGATTGTTTCGGAATAGGCGACTCTCTAAAAATTTCTCTTTTTTGGCCAGCTACGTTTTCGTTTTCCGAATTTTTAGGTATACTGATACACAAATTCTTTTTAATTTGGGCATCATTCATCAGGGGCAAATTTTCTTCCCAGCCCAAAAGTGTATCTCCAGCATCCGTCAAAGCCCACAGCATCGGATCGGCAACGTCATCGCCGTAAATTTGGTCGCCAGTTAAAAACAGTTGGTGGGGACGGAAATTTGCCATTCCTGCAAACTGTGTGATCGAATTATCCAAGATTGGCAGCGCATCTCTGCCGTCTCCTTGGGGCTTGCGACAAGAACCGTGAACGATACGCAAATAGTTTAAATCCTGCGGTGGCAGGGCAAAAGTCGGCAACCCGTGAGGGAAATAACCGATCGTCTCCGGCGAAGAAACTGACAAATTAGGGGAGGCAGGCCACAAGCAAGAAAGGAGATTTTCTTTCTCATTTTCTGGAACTGCAACCTCCGAGGGCGAGTCGCGACTCGCAGCAAACTCTATGTCATAAGCATAAATTTGTCCGTATGTCAAGGCTTTGCTGTCGGTCGGTTTAGCCGTCACGGCCACTACGTGGAGGTATTTGCCGATCGCCACGGTAGTGTTCGTACCTTGGAGCAACGGCGCACCGAGAACTTCGCCGATGCCGCCCTCAGTCGAATAAACTTTGAGTTCTACTTCGCGGGGTGCTTTCAGAGCCAGCCAAACTGTCACCGCCCCTGTTTCTGTCCGGCGCAAAATCGGGCCGGCCAGGATGAGCGGCAAGTGATGAATTCGATGATTTAATGGTGTCCACGACATAGGATTTAAACAAATAAAAATTTAATCAGAGGTTTTCTAGCAATCAGATTTGAGGCGATCGATCTTTTGTCAGTCAATTTTCCATTTTCTATTTTCTATTTACTTCACAGATCGATCGCCAGAGTCCGAACATCAGTCTAAAATTTGGGGCTTTTCACCACAGCCAGGGGGGATGCTTGTATCCGTTTTTCGGCCGGGTAAGCCGCTTAATTAATGCTAAGTCTGCCAACCCGCGCCCGCCAAATTGTAACAATTCATTAAGAAAGATTAATAATCACCATGCTACAAGAAGAACATTTACAGCATTTCCTAGATTCAGTCCCGCAACAAGTAATTAAACCATCAGAATCCCCTGTAGAGCGCAACAGCCCACCGATCTACTTGTCACCTTTAGATCGATCGATCGATCGCCACCCGCTCACAGTGGCTCCAGAAACGCCGATCGCCCAAGTGTTAGCTATCATGAACCCGATGCGCGTTTCGTGTCAGCTTTGTAGCGAAAAACAAAAAGTTCTTCCGGGCCCGACAAAGCGCAGTTGCGTCATAGTCGTGGAGGACGATCGCCCGATCGGCATTTTTACAGAACGGGATATTGTTAAGCTAACTACCGTGGCAGCTTGTGCGATCGGACTGACGATTGGTGATGTAATGACTCGATCGCTAATTACCCTCAAACAATCCGAGTCTCAAGATATTTTCACAGCGATGTTCACGTTGCGCCAGCACCAGATCCGGCACTTGCCCGTAGTCGATGAGAACTCGCGACTGATCGGCATCATCACCCGCGAAGCCATTCACGAAGCCCTGCAACCGGTTAACTTAGTAACCAATTTGCGCTGTGCAGCAGATGTAATGACGCAGGAAGTGATTTGTGCCCCAAAAACTGCCTCAGCCATCGATTTGGCCAAGCTCATGGTCAAGCATCAAGTCAGTTACATCGTGATTATCGAAGAGCAAATTCAGCATCCACAGCGGGCGGCAGCTACAGAAAATTACCAAATACCGATCGGCATTGTCACCGAGCGGGACATCGTGCAATTTCACGCCCTCGAATTAAATTTCTCGCAAATATCCATTGCCGAGACGATGAGTGCGCCTTTATTTTGCATATCTCCCGCCGATTCGCTGTTTCGGGCGCACCAGTCCATGCAGCGGTACGGAGTCCGCCGTTTGGTAGTAGTTGGCATTCAGGGAGAACTTTTGGGTGTTGTCTCTCAAACAAGTTTGCCCCAAGTTTTTAACCAATCTGAAATGTACGGGACGATCGAGCTTTTGCAACAAGCAGTAGACGATAGAGCCACCCAATTACAGAAAACCAACGAAATTTTGCAACAAGAAATTTTAGAGCGCCAGCGCGCCCAAGAAGCCCTGCGCCAAGCTCACGACGACTTAAAACAACAAGTAGAAGAGCGCACTGCTCAACTTTTAGAATCAAATGAATTATTAAGACGGGATATTATCAAGCGCCAGCGAGTCGAAGAAGTGCTGCGGACAAAGCAAAGCTGCTTAAAAAATCAAGCGCAGCAATTAGAGGAAACTGTGCGGAAGTTGCAGCAAACTCAAAGTCAATTAGTCCACACCGAAAAAATGTCTTCTTTGGGACAAATGATTGCCGGCATTGCTCACGAGATCAACAATCCGGTTAATTTTATCTACGGCAATCTGTCCCACACCAGTCATTACATCAAAGAATTGATTCAACTGTTGGAACTTTACCAGCAGCATTATCCCGAACCAGTCTCGGAAATTCGGGAAGCAGCAGCAGATATGGAAATCGATTTTTTGGTGGAAGACTTATCTAAAATCCTGTCTTCTATGCAAGTAGGAACCGATCGCATTCGCCAAATAGTTTTGTCGATGCGTAACTTTTCGCGATCGGATCAATCTAACATCAAATTCGTGGACATTCACGAGGGAATCGATAGCACTTTGTTGATTTTGCAGCACCGACTCAAAGCTCAAGGCGCACATCCAGGTATTCAAATTATTAAGGAATACGGCGATTTGCCCCCCGTCGAGTGCTGTGCCGGTCAGATCAATCAAGTGTTTATGAATATTCTCGGCAATGGTATTGATGCTTTGGATGAAACAATCCAGAATAGCCAATTGGCAAAGGGAAATGGGGAAAATCTACTATTGACTCTTCCGGCTATTACAATTCGCACTGAAGTTGTTGATGATTTTGTGGCGATCCGCATTTCCGACAACGGCGGGGGCATACCGGATGAGATTCGCCGCCAATTATTCGATCCGTTTTTTACCACCAAACCAGTCGGTAAGGGCACTGGGCTGGGACTGTCTATTTCCTACCACTTAGTTGTGGAAAAGCACGGGGGGCGGCTTGAGTGCGTTTCCGAAGTTGGACTGGGGACTGAATTTGCGATCGAAATTCCGATCGCCAGAAGTCAGTTGGCAGTTGACAGTTAGCCGTTGACAGTTAGCCGTTGACAGTTGGCGGTTGGCAGTTGGCAGTTGACAGTTGGCGGTTGGCGGTTGGCAGTTGGCGGTTGTCATTAATTAATCAAAAACAACTGAAAACTGACCACTAACAACTGAAAACTGTATTTCGCGATCGCACTTGCGCCCTCAGAAACCCGGTTTGTTAGTAATTTCTCGTTACCCAACGCAAAACTCGCAGAAACCGTATTTCTAGCCACCGATGTGTAATCCATAAACAGACAACTACCCACTGCCCACTGTCCACTGCCCACTGCCCACTGCCCACTGCCCACTGCCCACTGTCCACTGCCCACTGCCCACTGACAACTGTCCGTCAATTCCTAAAAATTAACAATTTTTTACACAAAACTCAAAACCGCAGCAAAATCACCTGCAACAGCCGAAAGCTAAGAGCACTTTGCCATCTCCAGGCCCAATTAATCGAACTCACTATCCGGTTTTGCTCATCCAACAGGACCTTTATGCCCCTTCCAGTTAGCCACACAAGTCATCAACTGCCTGCATCCTAGCCCCAAAGCCCAAAGCCCAGATTGTTTGAGAAGTTAATTTTTGTTTTATTTTTGTACCTCTTTATATTAAGAAAGTATTCTAAAAATGATTTAAAAGATAAAAAGATTATAAAAATAGATTGGTAAATCAAAAAAGAAGCTAAGATTCCCAAAGATGCAAAATAAACAAAATTACTAGCATTTTCATTTGGAGGCCCCCTTTCATTTCCTCGCAAGTTAGCTAATAATGCTTTCAAAGAGGTGACGTAGGGCCTGCTCCCAACTTGACAGTAAGAGCATTGCAGTTGAGCTCCGTTGAGCTCCGTTGGTCGATCGCAAAATCAAAGCGTGAAACCCCAGCCCTGATAGTTTTGATAGAAACCTATAGGAGAACAAACAGTGAAACTCGCAGTTTACGGAAAAGGTGGAATTGGCAAATCGACAACAAGCTGCAACATCTCCGTTGCCCTAGCCAAACGCGGCAAGAAAGTTTTGCAAATCGGTTGCGATCCAAAGCACGACAGCACATTTACCCTCACAGGCTTTTTAATCCCCACAATTATTGACACCCTTCAGGAAAAGGACTATCACTACGAAGACGTTTGGCCCGAAGATGTCATCTACAAAGGCTACGGCGGCGTTGACTGCGTAGAAGCAGGCGGCCCACCCGCAGGAGCTGGTTGCGGCGGCTACGTAGTCGGAGAGACCGTTAAACTGCTCAAAGAACTCAATGCCTTCGAGGAATACGACATCATCCTGTTCGACGTGCTCGGCGACGTAGTGTGCGGCGGTTTTGCAGCCCCCTTGAACTACGCCGACTACTGCATGATTGTTACCGACAACGGGTTCGACGCATT
This sequence comes from Microcoleus sp. A2-C3, assembly GCF_036706065.1. Lineage (NCBI taxonomy): Bacteria > Bacillati > Cyanobacteriota > Cyanophyceae > Oscillatoriales > Microcoleaceae > Microcoleus > Microcoleus sp. A2-C3. The sequence continues at coordinate 42,893 of NZ_JAUBVX010000048.1, forward strand.
ATTTGCCGCCAACCGCATCGCCGCCTCAGTCCGCGAAAAAGCCCGCACTCACCCGTTGCGCCTCGCCGGTTTAATTGGCAACCGCACCTCCAAGCGCGATTTGATCGACAAGTACATCGACACCGTACCAATGCCTGTGCTGGAAGTGCTGCCGCTGATTGAAGACATTCGTGTTTCTCGCGTCAAAGGCAAAACTTTATTTGAGATGGCCGAGAGCGATCCCTCCCTCAACTACGTCTGCGATTACTACCTCAACATCGCCGACCAAATCTTGGCAATGCCCGAAGGAGTAGTGCCGAATGATACGCCCGATCGCGAATTATTCTCGTTGCTGTCAGATTTTTATCTAAATCCTGTTCAACCAGTGGTCAAGAAGGAGGAAGATGAGCTAGACCTGATGATGGTTTAATAGGTCTAGCGATCAGGATGAGGATAAAGAGGTTATGGCTTTTTTTGATACTTTTTCAGTTGGTCTCAAACAGAAGTGGTTGGACTATTACCAGGTGAATCGAGCTTGGCTGCTCCTGCACATGACGGCTGACAACACGGTCGCCACACCCGACGGCGGGAAAAGGCCTGTTTCTTACCTCATCCTGGGAATTGCGGCTGCCCTGGAGCCGGAACTCCAGCAATTAATGCTGCCCTTCTCAAGACTAAAGCCGGATGCAGACAGCCTGATCGAAGTGTTGGGGCTAAATTTTGACCCAGACATAGCGTTGGGTATGCCCTCAACTACCGCGCCACAGACGGCCGGTCAATCTCCAATTGTCACAGCAACTTCTGCGACAACCGCTGCACCCGCAGCCACTCAAACAGCAACTTCTGCGACAACCGCTGCACCCGCAGCCACTCAAACAGCAACTTCTGCACCCGCAGTCGCGATCGAGCAAGCTGCACCCGCTGATGCCCCCAAGTCTAATAAATTAGGTGGTGCGGCCTTGGCAGCAGCCGGAGTAGTCGCCGGAGTCGCTGGAGTCGCAGGTCTCGCAGCAGCCTCAGCACTGAGTTCGGAGGAGGAATCCTTCGAGGATGACGAGGAAGAAGCTGTCTCCGACTTCGACATGGAAGATGACGAGGCAGAATCTATCTCCGACTTCGACATGGAAGATGACGAGGCAGAATCTATCTCCGACTTCGACATGGACGACGATGAGGAAGAATCTGTCTCCGACTTCGACATGGACGACGATGAGGAAGAAGCCTCGGCTTTGGACGGTCTCGACCTCGGCGACGATGAGGAAGACGCCATATCTGACTTCGATATGGGCGATGACGAGGAAGATGAAGCCTTGGCTTTGGGCGGTCTCGACCTCGATGACGAGGAAGATGAAGCCTTGGCTTTGGGCGGTCTCGACCTCGATGACGAGGAAGATGAAGCCTCGGCTTTGGGCGGTCTCGACCTCGATGACGAGGAAGATGAAGCCTCGGTTTTGGGCGGTCTCGACCTCGATGACGAGGAAGATGAAGCCTCAGAATTTGGGACTTTGACCTCTGGGGATCTCGAAGCGGAGATATCAGATCCGTTTGGTGAAGAAGATGCAGATTTTGTCGCCGAAGCAATACCTGATCCGTTTGGGGCAGCTACCTCAGATGATCTGGATCTGGATCTGGATCTGGGCGACTTGGACGAAGACGGTCTTGACGATTTCTCTGTATCTGATGACGATGATCTTGACGATCTCGGACTTGACGATTTAGGGGAAGCAACTACCGGAGATCCTGATGAAGATGATTTAGATGCTCTAGGTCTCGGCGATTTGGATTCCGATGATGACGATGAAGAAATTTCGGGTTTTTTGTCTGATTTTAAGTAAAGTTGCGATCGCCAAAGTATATCTTAGCCTTGACGTTTTCCGCTCTATTTGTGAGTTGTGAGTTGCGAGTTGTTAATTTTTAATTAACTCTAACTCACAACTATCAAATGGCTTTTTATCTCTAGATTTGAACAATACTAAATTGCTGCTGTGAGGGATTACAGCCCCTCGCACAGAATTTTTTACCTTGAATTTTGGATGCTGTGGCTGCTGCAAAAATATTCAGTTTGCTGCATCTATTTTTCAGAATAATTACGCCAAAACCAGTATTTCTATTATTGTTCGCTGCAAAAGCGCTAAGTAGAAGGAAGAAGGAAGAAGGAAGAAGGAAGAAGACATACACAGCCAGCTTTTTAGCGAGCCGTATTTTACCTTTAATTAGGTGGATTTACTGATTCGCAAAAAACAAATATTTGCTCGATCGGGCGCAAGTCCAGTTCGATCCAAAAAACAATTTAAAGGGAGAACACTTGAAATATGACTGCTATTACTACTACCGAACCCGAAGCTTTAAACTTTGAATGCGAAACAGGCAATTATCACACATTTTGTCCGATTAGCTGCGTAGCTTGGCTTTATCAAAAAATTGAAGACAGCTTTTTCTTGGTCATCGGTACCAAGACTTGCGGCTATTTCTTGCAAAACGCAATGGGCGTGATGATTTTTGCTGAGCCCCGCTATGCGATGGCTGAGTTGGAAGAAGGCGATATTTCCGCTCAATTAAACGATTATGATGAGTTGAAGCGGCTGTGTTTGCAGATAAAGCGCGATCGTAACCCCAGTGTAATCGTCTGGATCGGCACCTGCACCACCGAAATCATCAAAATGGACTTGGAAGGCTTAGCACCGAAGCTGGAAGCAGAAATCGGCATCCCCATCGTCACAGCCCGCGCTAACGGCTTAGATTACGCTTTCACCCAAGGAGAAGACACCGTTTTAGCTGCGATGGCCGCTAAATGTCCTGAGAAAGCGCCGGTGATCGAATCTCAGAAACAAGAACGCAATGCTATCTCTCAACTGCTGAATTTCGGCAAGAAAAAAGAGGAAGTTGATGCAGATGAATCCGAATATGTCAAGCACACGCCGCTGGTACTTTTCGGTTCTTTGCCCGACCCAGTTGTGACTCAGCTAACCTTAGAATTGAAGAAGCAAGGAATCAAAGTTTCCGGTTGGCTTCCTTCCAAGCGCTACACTGAATTGCCAGTTTTGGAAGAAGGCTATTATGTATCTGGCATGAATCCGTTCTTGTCTCGTACTGCTTCTACGTTGATGCGCCGTCGTAAGTGTAAGCTAATTGGTGCTCCATTCCCGATCGGCCCAGACGGAACTCGCGCTTGGATTGAGAAGATTTGCTCGGTTTTGGGAATCGAACCCAAAGGTTTAGACGAAAGAGAAGCGCAAATCTGGGCAGGTTTGGAAGATTACCTACAAATAATTCGCGGCAAATCAGTCTTCTTTATGGGCGACAATTTGCTAGAAATTTCCCTAGCACGTTTCTTGATTCGCTGTGGCATGACTTGCCCGGAAATCGGCATTCCTTACATGGACAAGCGCTATCAAGCAGCCGAGTTAGCGCTGTTAGAAAAAACTTGTCACGAGATGGGAGTTCCCACACCTCGGATTGTCGAAAAACCAGACAATTACAATCAGCTTCAGCGGATTTACGCGCAGAATATTGACTTGGTGATTACTGGTATGGCTCACGCTAATCCTTTGGAAGCGCGGGGAATTAATACTAAATGGTCAGTTGAGTTTACTTTTGCTCAAATTCACGGCTTTGGTAATGCGCGGGATATTTTGGAGTTGGTGACTCGTCCGTTGCGCCGGAATAATTCGCTGAAGGATTTGGGTTGGGGTAATTTGGTGAAGAATGAGGCGAAGGTTTAGTTTTTGAATTACACCTGATTCATAGCGAGGGTGGGCAATGCCCGCCCTTTTTTATTAGAATAGTACAAGCATCCGTATAAAGTAATGGGCAAGTTAGGCAAACTGGTAGAACAATTTTTAGCAAATCCACCTGAAGTGCGGTTTGACGATGTGTGCTATATCCTAACTGCTTTTGGATTTGAAGAAAAGCGATCGAAAGGAAGCCACCATACTTTTGTCAATGCTGATGGATTAAAGATTACAGTTCCTAAAAAAGGCGGTCAAAAGGTAAAAGGAATATACGTAAAGCAAATTGTTGTGCTATTGAAACTGGAGGAATGGAGCAATGAATCAGAAGATAGAAGTGAAGAATAAATCTTTAGAATATTACTTGAGCCTGAGATATGTTATAAGTTTTTACCCAGATCCAGAAGGAGGCTATACAGTCCTCATCAAAGACCTTCCAGGTTGTATGTCTGTAGGGGAAACTTTGTCGGAATCAATGGAGAACATTGAGGAAGCTAGGGAATTGTGGATAGAGACTGCTTATGAGTGCGGGCATGAGATTCCTTTACCTGCAACAGAGATTGAAGATAGCGGAAATTTATCGTTGGAAATCCCTAAATCTCTGCGCCGGAGTTTAGCAGACAATGCTGAAAGGAAAGGAGTTAGTATTGAACAATATATTTTAGATTTGTTGAGTAAGGCTGGCTAAAATATAAAATATAATCCTATCAGGACGATCGCGTTTGAGGGATGGTCTAAGGGCGATCGCTCTTTGATTTTTTTGTCAACCGCTGATCAAGGCAGATTAACGCAGATGAACGCGGATGAAAAGTGCGATCGTACTTTTACAATCAATTTACAATTACGCCAAATTTTAATAACATTCTAGGTAAATAATCATCCAAATTCTTGATATGTTCATCTGTTAACTCAATCAGGTTGAGTTCGTACTTCTGATATAGTTCTTGCTTTACTTGCTTGCGCGCCGCATACTCCGGGTTGTTCTCATATCCCCAGTATTCAATATACACCTTTCCCCCAGGAATATAAAAGTCACAGTAAGCTTCTTCCTCTATGGGTAGTCGGCGTTCATAGGCGTGAACTAGCTCCGCCATATAAAGCCAATTATCAATCAAAACTTCAGCTTTAGACCGCACAAAATGACCGTCGGTTGTTCGATGCTGTGCACTCGCCCGAAACTTCTCGCGGAACCCTAGCTTTGTGTTGACTTCTGTTTTGCTCTGTTCTGAATTTTCACCTTTAAGACTCTCAATAGTCACCAGAAAAACTTGATTTGTCAGTATAGATTCTGGCCAAAGCACATAAGGAGTGTTGTCTTGAGGGTGAATTTTTTGCACCGCCCCAAAACCAATCCCCCGCTTAGTTGCTACCCAGCCGTTGCGCTCTTTGTTTACTAATCCTAACTCTGCTAAAATTGGGTTGACTTTGTGCTTTGATATTTCTAGTTTATCGCTGATGCTGGTAGCGGACAGAAGTGAGGGAGAAGAGGGTTGTTGGGGTTTAGGTTTGGGCGCTGACACCGGTTGAGCGTTGTTAGCTTTCCAATGTTCGTAGCATAATTTGTGACCGGGTTTTGAAACTGCTTGATTGCATCCGGGCGCGGTGCAGGTTTCTGCTGATAGGGAAGATAAAGCTTGATTTATGGCTGCTAGCTTGCGGAGAAAAGGATCTGAAGTCATATTCACAGCTTGAAATATATTCAAAAATAGTACCACTTTAATTTCTATGCAGTCAAGAATTAACTGTAGTTTAGACTAAATAAAGATGAGAACGGTGGCAAAAGAAGAACTAGAGCCACCGCGCCGGGAGAGAATGA